>JAGHUZ010000043.1 GCA_018064575.1 Candidatus Minthomonas equi | reverse complement strand
TTGATGCTGATGCACAGACAGCGGACAAAGGAGGTATTTCACAGCAGATGCTTGATGAAATCCGTAAAGGATGGAGCGGAACGCCGGAGGAAAAGGCCCTTCGCAATGCAGTTACGCATACGGGCATCAATACCATCGCATTGAATAACGAGAATGAAGCCTATCGTGACACTCATTTCTCGGATGAAGTCAGAACCAAAGGCATTTCGAATCAGAAATCCAGCGGCAGATGCTGGCTCTTTTCCGGCCTCAATGTCCTGAGAAGCAAGTTTATCGAAGATCAGAATACCGGAAAGTTCCAGTTTTCCCAAAACTATTGTTTTTTCTGGGACCAGCTTGAAAAGGCGAATCTTTTTCTGGAGAGCATCATTGAAACCGCCCATCTGCCAATGGATGACAGGCGTGTGGAATGGCTTTTCAAAAATGCCATAGGAGATGGCGGCCAATTTACCGGTGTGGCTGACCTGATTATGAAGTATGGAGTGGTTCCTGCGGAAGTGTTTCCGGAAACCAATTCATCGAACAATACTTCGCAAATGAGGATGCTTCTCGCTTGGAAACTTAAGGAGTTCGGTCTGGAACTGCGCCGTATCGGAGGCATTGCATTCGTGGAGGCGAATAAAGATGCCAACAAGGCAAAGCGTGAAAAGATAAATGCCGAACTTCAGGCGAGAAAGGTGGAAATGCTCCAAACCGTGTATCGCTTCCTGGTAATGAATCTTGGTGAACCGCCTGTAGAATTTGACTGGACACTTTATGATGCGGCGGGGAATCCTGTTTCCACCAAGCACTATACGCCTCTTTCGTTCTATGAGGAATATCTGAACATCGACTTGAAAAACAATTATGTTCTCTTTATGAATGACCCTACCAGGGCATACTACAAGACCTATGAAATCGATATGGACCGTCATACTTATGACGGAGAGAATTGGCTGTATGTAAATCTTCCCATAGAAGAAATCGAGCAGATGGCCATCGCTTCCATAAAAGGTGGGGACCCGATGTATTTTTCGTGTGATGTGGGAAAATTCCTTGACCGTGAAAAAGGTTTTCTGGATGTGAACTATTTTGATTACAGTTCATTGATGGGTTCTCCTTTCGGGATGAGCAAGGAGGAACGTATCCTTACCGGTGCCAGCGGTTCGTCGCACGCTATGACTCTATGTGCCGTGGATTTGAATGAAAATGGCCGGCCACGGAAGTGGAAGGTCGAAAATTCCTGGGGTATGACAGGGAATGACGGTTATCTCATAATGACTGAAGAATGGTTCCGTGAGTATATGTTCCGTCTGGTGGTTGACAAAAAATATGTTCCTGCCGGAACATTGGAACTTCTGAAACAGAAACCCATTCTTCTTCCTCCCTGGGACCCTATGTTCGATGAGGATGATTCAGAGCCTTTTGCTCCTGAGAAGACCGAGGGAAAAGTGCCCGATATGAATATCCGTATAAATCAAGTGATATCATCATCTCCGATGGCTCCCCGGATTAATGAGATTTATGAAATGAACATAAAGGATGGTCAGATGAATACATTCCTCCCGTTTATCGGAACATCCGACAATGTCGGTTACGGGGAAGATCCATCTATACAGATAAACTGTCCTCTGGAAAAGATATCCGTCAAGGATAAGGGGAAAAAGGTGGAGTATCGCTTCGAGTGCGTGGATTCCAACAATCTCAGATGGAATGTATATCTGACGGTGTTTGAAGGAGAGAGTATCAGTGCCAGATTCAACTCTTCAAGCAGAAGTCCGATGACATATAACGGTACTATTGTAAAAGAGTAGGAAACTGTTTTGGAATTATTGGCGGTGGAAAGGAATTTTTCATACCTTTGCCGCCGCATCCGGGGTATTAGCTCAGTTGGTAGAGCGACAGGTTCGCAATCTGTAGGTCAGGGGTTCGACTCCCCTATGCTCCACGAATCATCAGAATCTTTTCGATTAGAAACGGTAATTTACACCGTCCGCGATATCCTTGAATTCAAGATATGCTTCCAATCCTTTGATGATGGTTTTGGAAATGCGCAGGTTGGCTATGACATCTTCTCCCTTGTAATATTCATTCTTTTCCTTCTTAGCGTCAAGAATGGAGGTTGTCTGGGTGGATGGCAGAAAACAGACTCAGAATGGTCAACCCAACAGCCAATGATACTGCTCTTTTCATTTTCTTCAGGTGTCCGCTATTTGCAGACCATAATATCCAGAATCATCTTGTCGGTGGTCAGCATTCCCTGCGAACCGATGGTGCCGAGATTTCGGATGGTTTTTTCCACATCATCCTCAATGATGCCGTCAAGTCCCGATATGCAGATATTGTCCAGGGCGAGCATAGCGCTCTGTACAGCGGATGAAACCCCGGAAGCAACCTTCATAGCGCATCCCACCTTGGCTCCATCGCAAACCATACCGGTAATATTGCCTATCATATTCTTTACAGCATAGCAAATCTGATCATATCCTCCACCGCTGAGCATTACGATGCCGCAGGCGGAACCTGTCGAGGCGATGACACATCCGCACAAAGCAGACAATTTGCCGAGGTAAGTCTTAATGTGAATGGCTATCAGATGACTGAGTACCAGTGCTCTGGCAAGTTCATCGAATGAAGACATCAATTGTTCTGCGGCGGCCACCACCGGCATTGTGACGGTAATCCCCTGATTCCCGCTGCCCGAGTTGGCCATAGCCGGAAGGGTGCAGCCGGCCATTCTGGCATCGGATGCGGCAGCTGTCATCGCCATACAGTGGGTGAGAAGACCGTGACCGAAAATATTTCGGTGCTCTCCGCTCTGAATGGTACGCCCCACTTGGAGACCGTATTTGTGCAGAAGCCCTTCCTTGGCCAGCGCCTTGTTCATATCGACGGAGTCGAGGATGAACTGGATGTCATCCATATCAGCGTGAAGTGCGAAATCGTGTATTTCCCTGATGGTAGGATTGAAGTCGGGGCTTAGATTCCGTTCCGGGGAGTCAGTAATGTCACCGACGGTACTTTTTTCGCAGTTATCATCTATTTCCACGCGGCCGTCCATTTCATAATGGACTATGGTGTCGTGGGCATCGCGGATGACGGTGAAAGTGCGGTGTTGAGTGCCGTTTGGCTCACGGAAAAAGCATTCGGCTTCTATATAGAGCTTGTACTGTGTATCTGCCAATGAGATATGCACCGTTTCCGAAGAAGGCGCTTCGCCTGCGGCAAGATAGGCTTTCGCGGCGGTGACGTCTTTAGCTGTCAGGTCCTTGAGTACCTCCATCCCATATTCTGCATTTCCGCATACCATTGCCAGTGCGGTCGCTATCGGAAGTCCAACCATACCTGTACCGGGTACACCGACGCCCATTGCGTTTTTCAGGATATTGGCGCTGACCGCTACGTTGATTCTATAAGGCTGAAGCGGTCTCAGCGCCTCGCAGCCTTTGGCCACAGCTATAGCCACAGCTATGGGCTCGGTACAACCGAGTGCCGGCTTGACCTCCCTGTGAAGCAGAGCCAGAATGTCGTTATAAAGTTTTCCGTTCATTCAGATTCCGATTTCGCAAATGTAAATAAAAATCATAGCATAGTAAATTTCTTAAACAGCTTCTTGTTATATTTGTACGACCAAAATAATAACGAAACTATGCCACTCACTTTCACAGAAAGACAGAACGGCCCGAGAGAGGGGCAGATTCCCCGGATGCTCGAGGCCATCGGAGTTGACTCCTTGGATGAACTTATACGTCAGACCATTCCGAATGATATACTTCTTCCCGAACCTCTTGATATTGATGCCGAGGCGGGAGAAACTTCGTATCTCACCCATCTGAAGGAAACGGTTTCGAAGAACAGGAATTTCCGTTCTCTCATAGGATTGGGATACTATGGTACGGGAGTGCTCCCTGTCGTGGTGAGGAATATTTTTGAAAATCCATCCTGGTACACATCCTATACTCCGTATCAGGCTGAAATATCTCAGGGACGTCTGGAGGCTCTCATCAATTTTCAGACTATGATTTCATCCCTGACCGGTTTGAATCTGGCCAATTGTTCGATGCTGGATGATGCGACAGCCGCTGCCGAGGCGATGAGGATGCTGTACGAACTTCGCAGCCGAGATGCAGTCAAAGCCGGAAAGAACGTGTTTTTCGTGGATGAGAACATATTCCCCCACGTGCTTTCCGTTATGCAGACCCGCAGTGCCGGTCTCGGCATCAGGATAATTACCGGAAAATATAGTGAGGTCCTTGAAAGCGGGTTCGCGGAAGGTACCTACGGTGCGATGCTTCAGTATCCGGCTTCTGACGGACAGATACGCGATTACGCGCCTTTCTGCGAAAAAGCTCATGCCGATGGGATTATGGTGGCGGCCTACTGTGATTTATTGGCACTTGCCATCCTGAAGGAACCGGCTGCATGGGGTGCTGACGTCGCATTCGGAACAGCCCAGCGCTTCGGCCTTCCCATAGGTTACGGGGGACCTGCCGCGGGTTGGATGGCCTGCTCGGACAAATACCGCAGAAATATCCCCGGCCGTATTATAGGAGAATCACTCGACCGTCTCGGAAAGCCTGCATTCCGTCTGGCACTCCAGACACGTGAGCAACATATCAAGAGGGAGCGTGCGACATCGAACATATGCACCGCCACAGCGCTGATGGCGATTATGAGCGGAATGTATGCAGTATACCACGGCCCGAAGGGAATCGCGGAAATCGCTTGGAAAATCTCCAAAACGGCACATTCTATGGCGATCGCGCTGCGCAAGGGAGGATACACTCTCGCCAATGATGAGTTTTTCGATACCATACGCATAGTGAATGTGGATGCCGCCGGAATCAGGAAAAAAGCCGAAGCAGCCCTCATTAATCTCTATTATCCCGATGCTGGGAGTGTGCAGATGAGTTTTGACGAACTGTCGGATGATATCGAGCTGCAGAAAATCGCTGCCATCTTCGACTTGGGACCGATATGTGCCGTCTGTGGAGAGGAAAACCTGCCGATGCGGCGTGAGAGCCCGATTCTGACTGAAAGTATCTTCAACTCATATCATTCCGAGACGGAGATGATGCGTTATATGAAGAAACTTGAGCGAAGGGACATCTCCCTCACTCATTCGATGATACCCCTCGGCTCCTGTACGATGAAACTCAATGCCGCAGTCGAAATGATGCCTCTCAGCTGGCCCGAGCTGGCCAATGCCCATCCGTTCGCACCGAAAGACCAGGTGGAGGGCTATATGGAAATTCTGGAGGCGGTAAAGAAGCAGTTATGTATCATTACCGGTTTCGACGGATGTTCACTTCAACCGAATTCCGGGGCGGCGGGTGAATATGCAGGTCTGATGACCATACGGAACTATATGAGGGCTCACGGGCATTCTGACCGCAATACTATAATCATTCCCACTTCGGCTCACGGCACCAATCCCGCTTCGGCGGCTATGGCCGGTTTCAACATCGTACTGGTGGGCTGTGACGAAAACGGAAACATAAATGTGGATGAACTTCGTGAAAAGGCGGAGGCCAATAGGGATACCCTTGTCGGTACGATGATTACCTATCCTTCCACACACGGTGTTTTCGAAGTTAAAATCCGCGAAATCTGCGATATCATTCATCTCTGCGGCGGACTTGTCTATATGGACGGGGCCAATATGAACGGTCAGGTCGGTATCACAAATCCGGGCTTTATCGGTGCTGACGTCTGTCACCTGAATCTTCATAAGACCTTTGCTATGCCTCACGGCGGAGGCGGCCCGGGTGTGGGTGCCATCTGTACGGCAAAACCTCTCACTCCGTATCTGCCCGGACACTGTTTTGTCCCCGAATGCGGAGGAAAAGATATTACTGCTGTGAGTTCCGCTCCTTACGGCAGTCCGATGCTGATACCCATTACATACGCATATATCACCCTTTTGGGGGCTGCCGGTCTTCGCAAGGCGACGGAGATGGCGATTTTGAATGCTAATTATATGGCCTCCAGACTTTCGAAGGAATTCAAAATATACTATACCGGAGTGACCGGACGTGTGGCTCACGAATGCATAGTGGATCTTCAGAATTTCAAGGCGGATTACGGAGTGGATGCCACCGATATAGCTAAGCGCCTGATGGATTATGGCTTCCACGCACCCACACTGTCCTTCCCCGTTCACGAGACATTGATGATAGAGCCCACGGAGAGTGAATCCCTCGAAGAACTCGACCGCTTCATCGATGCGCTGATTTCTATCAAGCGTGAGTGTGAAGAAATACGCGATGGACTCGCAGATAAGGATGACAATGTCATCAAGATGGCTCCCCATACCGCCGAAGAGGTCTGTGCCGATGAATGGAAACATCCCTATTCCCGCGAAAAGGCCGCCTATCCTCTGGATTGGATTCGCGAAAACAAGTTCTGGCCTTATGTGGCCCGTGTGGATAACGGATATGGAGACAGGAATCTGGTGTCGGTGGTGAAATGACGACAGCTACATAGACGTTTCGGATGAAAAATACCTGCGCTGGTCCTTTTCCTTGATGGACTGGCGCTTGTCATATTCCTTCTTTCCTTTCGCAAGGGCGATGTTCAGTTTGGCATAACCGTTTTCCGAGATGAACAGGCGATAGGCTACTATGGTCAGACCTTTCTCCTTGATGGCACGCTGTATCTTGCGCAGTTCCCTTTTCTGGAGCAGAAGTTTCCGGTCGCGTTTCGGGTCGTGTC
>JAGHUZ010000272.1 GCA_018064575.1 Candidatus Minthomonas equi | reverse complement strand
TACCCATAAATGCCATAAATGCTATGCCCATCAGACCTGTCATAATGAATGTTATGCCCAGACCTTTGAGCGGTTTGGGAACGTTCGAGTAGGCAAGTTTTTCGCGGATGGCCGCCATCGCCACGATGGCCAGGAACCAGCCGAGTCCGGAACCAAGGGCATATACCGCAGCTTCTCCCACATTGGCGTATGCTCTCTCCTGCATAAAGAGGGAGGCGCCCATTACAGCGCAGTTTACGGCTATCAGGGGAAGAAAGATGCCCAGAGAAGAGTATAGTGAAGGTGAAAATTTCTCGACCACCATTTCGACCACCTGTACTATGGCTGCGATGACGGCGATGAAGATGATGAAACTCAAGAAACTGAGGTCAACTGTCGCGAAGTCCGGGCCAAGCCAGGTCAGAGCGCCCGGTGAAAGAACGAACTTGTCTAGAAGATAGTTGACGGGAAGAGTGATGAGGATGACGAATGTTACGGCTATCCCCAGTCCGGTAGCAGTCTAGACATTCTTCGATACTGCCAGGAATGAACACATTCCAAGGAAGTATGCGAAAATCATATTGTCTATGAAGACTGACTTTACGAATAAATTTAATAATTCCATAATCGAAATGTGCTGTTATTTTTCCTGAAGATCTTTTTGAATGGAACGTTGTACCCATACGATGATGCCGATGAGAATCAGTGCCATCGGGGGGAGAATCATCAGACCGTTGTTCATATATCCTGATTCATACCAGCTCTGGGGGATGACATTGATTCCGAAGAGTGTGCCTGAACCGAGAAGTTCGCGAAAGAATGAAACCACGATGAGAATCATCGCATATCCGAATCCGTTGGCGATTCCGTCCACGAATGAAGGCCACGGCTTGTTTCCGAGGGCGAAAGCCTCGATGCGGCCCATAATGATGCAGTTGGTTATGATGAGACCGACATATACGGAGAGCGACTTGCTCAGGTCGTACATATAAGCTTTTAGGAACTGGTCGATGAGAATGACGAAGAGTGCCACGATGACCAGCTGGACGATAATGCGGATACGATTAGGTATTCCGTTTCTGAGAAGTGATGCGAAGAGGCTTGAGAATCCCGTGACTATCATTACGGACAGTCCCATTATGCAGGCACCCTTCATCTGAACGGTCACTGCCAGTGCGGAGCAGATACCCAGCACGAGGACTGTGACAGGATTGGTCAGAAATAACGGTTTTCTGTAGATTTCTTTATCCATATTACTTTACCTCCTCTGATTTTTCAGTTTGACAATTGTCGCAGCATTCGCAACTTTCACAACTTTCGCAATTTTCATCATCTTCGCAGGCGCAGAGAACTGCGAGCCGGCTTTTCTGTATCTTGATGTAGGGAAGATAGATGGTGAGCCAGTTGGAAAGAGTGTTTTCGAGGGAACGGCTGGTGATGGTGCCTCCTGTGATGGCGTCCACTCCGTGAATGTCATCGGGGGCCGCTCCGCCTTTAACCACCTTGACGGAAGTGAACTGTTCACCTTCGAAAAGTTTCTTTCCGATGAAATTGTTCGTAAACCAGGGCTGGGCGATTTCGGCACCGAGGCCTGGCGTTTCTCCCTTATGGTCGAAAACGGCACCCTTGATGGTGCTCATATCGGAGGCATCCACTGAAATGTAGCCCCAGATAGGACCCCATAGACCTGCTCCGTATGCGGCGAAAACCTGGGCTTTCGAACCGTTGTCGAATGTGCAGATAAATACCGGAAGGGTGGCCTCAGCGGTCAGACCGACGCGGATTTTATCATTCTGCTCCTTAAGGCTCATCGCTACTGCGAATGCGTCTCCTTCGACGGTCTCACCCTTGCTGTTGACCAGGAATGAGTCGGTGAAATATTTGTCATATGCTTTCTTGGCATCTGTCACGTCTTTTATTCCGACTGAAGCGAGGAGCTGTGTGCGGACCTCGTTCTGCCTGTTGGCCTCCTGGGTGGGGGCAAGAGTGTATGAAACAAATGCCAGAACTGCTGCTACCACTACCACCAATACGGTAGCGTAGATTACGGTGTAGGTGTTACTGTTGGTATTCATAACGCTAATGTATTATTTGGTTTGGTTTGTTCGTGCAATTCTTTTCTTGATGTTCCGCGAGATTACGCAGTGGTCGATGAGAGGCGCGAAGGTGTTCATCAGCAGGATGGCGAGCATCATTCCTTCGGGATAACCCGCGTTGAATACCCTGATGATGATGGTCAAGGCCCCTATGAGGAAGCCGTAAATCCATTTGCCTCCTTCGGTCTGAGCTCCGGTTACGGGGTCGGTGGCCATAAAGACGGTACCGAACATAAATCCACCCATAATCAGATGCTGCCAGGCGGGAACGTTGGCTGCGAATGAACCTTCAGGACCTGCGGCATTGCAAATGAATCCTATGATGAGGGCTCCGAGTATGGATGAGAACATCACTTTCCAGGAAGCGACTCCTGTCCACAGGAGAATGACGGCTCCCAGAAGAATGGCGATTACGGAAGTTTCACCGACGGCACCGGGAATGAAACCGGCGAACATATCCCAGTTCGAGAACTGGAACGGTTCACAGGCAGCGGCTTGAGCCAGGGGAGTGGCTCCGGATATCCCATCCATCTGTGACATTCCGGCCACCCAAACCTGATCGCCGGACATCTTCGAAGGATATGCGAAGAAGAGGAAGGCGCGGGCCAGAAGGGCGGGGTTCCAGATGTTCATACCTGTGCCACCGAAGATTTCCTTACCTATGATAACTGCGAAAACCACGGAGAGTGCCAGAATCCAGAGGGGAACGTCCACGGGGACAATCAGAGGGATAATGAAACCGGAAACGAGGTAACCTTCATTGACTTCGTGTCCGCGAATCTGAGCGGAACCGAATTCTATGGCCAGACCTGTGATGTACGATACGAGGAAAAGGGGAAGAACCTTGAGGAATCCGTACCAGAACATCTGCCAGAATCCGGCGGCCTGGCCGCTGTAGAGGAAGTGCTGGTAGCCTACGTTAAACATTCCGAACAGGGCTGCCGGGACAAGGGCGATGACCACGATAATCATTATGCGCTTGAGGTCATTGCAGTCCCTTGCGTGAACGCCCGAAGCGGTCACGGTATTCGGAACACGGAGGAACGAATCGAATGCATCCACTGTGGAATGCAACCATTTGATATCTGTAATCTTTTTCATGTTGTCAGTCCTCCATAAATTAACACATTTCCTTGAGCATCATAGCGATGGCGTCCCTGATGATGGTCTGGATGTTTATTTTTGACGGGCATACGTATTCGCAGAGGGCGAAATCCTCCTCCACTACTTCGTATATTCCGAGTTCCTCCATTTTCTCGATGTCTCCGGCCAGACAGGCCTTCAGGAGATGAACGGGGTAGATGTCCGTAGGGAACACTTTTCTGTATTCACCGGTGGCTACAAATGCGCGCGGACCTCCGTTGAGATTGGTGTCCATATTGTATTTCTTCTTCGGACAGAGCCACGAGAAGTATGCGCGGCTGATGCTGTGCTTGCTTCTGAATGGCTTGGCCCACCCGAAAAGTTCATTGTATCTGCCTTCGGCCATTAGGGTTATCTGGGTGTCGAAAATTCCGAGGCTGCCTTCGACTCCCACATTGGTTCCTGTCAGGACACTGCCGCTGATGTAGCGTACCTCCTGTCCTTTGTGTTCCTTGACTCCATCGGAACCTGCAAGGTCGGCGATATCCTTCATCATCATACCGGGGAGACATTTGATATATCC
>JAGHUZ010000049.1 GCA_018064575.1 Candidatus Minthomonas equi | reverse complement strand
CGATTCATTCCTACTTCAGCGGCAGGAAAGATCTTTTCGAGGGACTGGCGATAGAGAAGTTGGAGAAAAAGTGGCTGGAACATCCCGTACTGCATCTGGACACGAATACGAACAACTACGACAGTACCGAAGTGTTGGTCAAGAAACTTGACGAAGCACTGGATCAATGGGAAATCCGGCATGAATGCACCCGAATTGACCTGACGCTCGGGATGCGCTTTGAAAATGTCATCCGGAAAGCCTTCGAAAAGACCGGCCGCAAGGTGGTGATACTTGTCGATGAGTACGACAAGCCTATGCTTCAGGCCATCGGCAATCCGGAACTGCAGGACGCCTACCGCGCCACCCTCAAGGGCTTCTACGGAGCCCTCAAGTCGATGGACGGCTGCATAAAGTTCGCGCTTCTGACGGGCGTCACGAAATTCGGTAAGGTGAGCGTCTTTTCCGACCTGCACAATCTTAACGACATCTCGATGGATGCCGATTATTATGATATCTGCGGCATCACTGAAGAAGAATTACGCACCCGGTTTATTCCGGAAATCAAACAGTTGGCCGAAAGAAACGGCATCACCGAGGACGAGTGTCTGGAGATGCTCAGGGAAAAGTATGACGGGTATCACTTTGAAGAATCTGTCCCCGGGGTATATAATCCGTTCAGCCTGCTCAACGCATTTTACAAAAAGAAATTCGGCAGTTACTGGTTCGAGACAGGCACCCCTACCTATCTCGTGCAGCTCCTTCAGGAACGCGGCTACGACTTGGAGAAGATGTCACGTGAAGAGACCACTGCTGATGATTTGAACAGCATAGATTCGACTTCAAATAATCCCATACCTGTAATCTACCAGAGCGGATACCTCACCATCAAGGGATTTGACCCCGAATTCGGAACATACACCCTAGGATTCCCAAACGCAGAAGTCGAGGAGGGTTTCACCAAATATCTGATGCCCAACTATATTCACCGGAAGGAAAATCGTTCGCCGTTCTTGATAAACAATTTCGTGGAAGACGTTAGATCCGGCAATACGGAGCAGTTCATAAAGCGTCTGCGTTCGCTCTTCGCCGACACCCCCTACGAAATCATCCGAAATCTCGAAACCCGCTACCGCAATGTAGTCTGGCTGCTCTTCAAACTGATGGGCTTCTACACCCAGGCCGAATACCGCACCAGCGAGGGGCGAATCGATATGGTGGTCAAGACGCCCAAGTTCTGCTATGTGCTGGAATTCAAACTCGACGGCACCGCCGAGGAGGCTCTGGCGCAAATCAGCGACAAGAACTACACCCTCCCCTTCGAAATCGAAGACCAGCAGATTATCCGCATAGGCATCAACTTCGACAGCAAAGCCCGAAACATCGACAAAGTCCTCGTGGGCTGACCTTGCACAAAAAAAGGCCAGCATAAGCCGACCTCTCTTTCGTAGCCCCACGCAGACTCGAACTGCGATTTAAAGTTTAGGAAACTTCCGTTCTATCCCTTGAACTATAGGGCCCCCGGAATACCTTTACTCCTCATCCTTTACAACGAGAAGTTTTCCACGGTAGTAGCCACATTCGGGGCATACACGATGATACAATACGGCTGCGCCGCAATTAGGGCATACAGCCAAAGTGGGCATAGCCACGAAATCATTGGTTCTACGTTTGTCTCTGCGCTGTTTTGACAGCTTGTGTTTAGGATGTGCCATATCTGTAAATTTTTATTATTTGTTTCTAAAATATTATATCCTTCATCTTCTCCATCATTTCCGGGTCACATTTCCCATCCTCGTGAACCTTCCTGATAGGGAGAGCAGTGCACACATAATCATAAATGACCTGCGACAAGTCGATTTCAGCCCCGTCACCTCTCACCTGAATTTCATCATCCGCTTCCTCTGCATTCTCCATACCTGCACCACCGAATCTCACGGAAAACTTCTGTCCAATCTTCACCGGCAGTGACAAGTCTGCCAAACATCTGTCGCAAGGAACTACAACGGTACCATCAATGCCCATCATCACGGTCATCAGCCCGGCCTCCTTCAGCAAATCCACCTCCACACTCAAATCAGCATCACCGATGGTATCGTTTTCATACGCCTCAAAAAAAGCCCCATCAATATGAAAACCATAGTGATGCTTACCGTTCGCAAGTCCCTTTATATCTATCCTGCAATTCATTAGCGCATTCTTAACGGATTGGCCTTATTTTGGGGCTGCAAAGGTAATAAAATTTCCGGATTAATCAACCTTTTCTACGCTTTCTTTCCAGCTCATCCAGAATTATTTTCCTAATCCTCATCGACTTCGGTGTCACCTCCACGAGTTCATCTTCCTGAATATATTCAAGCATTTCCTCCAGGGAGAATTTGATGGCAGGCGGCAGCATAACCTTGTCATCCGAGCCTGAAGCCCGCATATTGGTCAGTTTCTTGGTCTTGCATATATTGATATTGAGGTCGTTCTCACGGGTATGTTCACCCACCACCTGCCCGGCGTATATTTCTTCACCCGGCTCGACAAAGAATTTTCCGCGGTCCTGAAGCTTGTCCATAGAATAGGCGACCGATACACCCGTCTCAAGTGATACGAGAGAGCCATTGGTTCTCATTTCGATTTCACCCTTGAAGGGTTCATAACCTTTATACCGGTGCGCGACCACAGCCTCGCCCTGCGTAGCTGTCATCAGATTCGAGCGAAGCCCCATAAGTCCTCTGGAAGGAATATCGAATTCGAGATGAGTTCTGTCCCCTCTTTCCTCCATATGCATCAGGGCCGCCTTCCTGCGGGTAGATATGTCTATCGCCTTCCCTACCATTTCAGTAGGCACATCGATAGTCAGACATTCTATAGGTTCGCACCTTACACCATTGATATTCTTATCAAGAACCTTAGGCTGTCCCACCTGCAGTTCAAATCCTTCACGGCGCATAGTTTCTATAAGAATGGAGAGATGCAGAATCCCCCTGCCATACACGATGAATGAATCAGCGCTCATTCCTTCCTTTATGCGTAAGGCAAGGTTTTTCTCCAGTTCCTTATCAAGTCTCTCCTTAAGATGACGGGAAGTCACGAACTTGCCTTCGCGGCCGAAAAACGGAGAGTCATTGATGGTAAAGAGCATACTCATAGTAGGTTCATCCACTGAAATGGGAGGAAGCGCTTCCGGATTTTCGAGGTCTGCGATAGTGTCACCTATTTCGAAATTCTCGATTCCGACCACTGCGCAGATATCCCCACTGCCGACAGACTCCGCTTTGACCTTGCCAAGCCCCTCGAACACCATAAGATCCTTGATTTTCTGCTTCTCGAAAGACCCGTCCTTTTTACAGAGCGTTATCATCTGCCCCGTTTTCAGCTCTCCCCTGTGCACCCTGCCTACTGCGATTCTTCCGACGTAAGGAGAATACTCGAGAGAAGAAATCAACATTTGAGGTGTTCCCTGAAGATATTCAGGCTCAGGAATCTCTTCAAGAATAGTATCCAGAAGCGCCGTTATATCAGTGGTGGGAGTTTTCCAGTCCCTTGACATCCACCCCTGCTTGGCACTGCCATAAATAGTTTTGAAATCCAGCTGGTTTTCCGATGCATTGAGAGAAAACATCAAATCAAAAACCTGCTCATTCACTTCTTCCGGACGGCAATTGGGCTTGTCCACCTTATTTATGACAACGATGGGTTTCTTCCCCATTGAAATGGCCTTTTCCAGTACGAATCTGGTCTGCGGCATCGTTCCTTCGAAAGCATCCACCAGAAGAAGAACGCCGTCGGTCATATTGAGCACACGCTCTACCTCTCCGCCGAAATCGGCGTGCCCGGGAGTATCTATGATATTGATTTTGGCTCCCTTATACGGCACCGAAACGTTTTTTGACAAAATGGTGATTCCCCTTTCCCTTTCGAGGTCATTATTATCCAGAATAAGGGTTCCAAGGTTCTCCTGACCTCTTACCAGCTTGGCCTGATATATCATACGGTCCACCAGCGTGGTTTTTCCGTGGTCAACGTGCGCGATTATGGCGATATTTCTTATGTTCTGCATAGTTTCTATCTGACTATTATTCTATGTCCTATCTGCAGGACCTTCTTGGTCGAAATTCCGTTAAGTTTGCAAATCTTTGAAACCGTAGTTCCATATCTGGCGGCCAGTCCGCCTAATGTATCCCCCCTCTTTATCACATGGACAATACGTCCGGCAGCGGCTTCACTTTCCTCATCCGTCTGCCCGTAATGGGAATAAATGCTGAAATAATGGCGTTTCAGAGTTATTATCGAATCCCTTGCACTTCCCGTTTCAAAATCCACTATCCTCGACGGATCAAAGGACTGTCCCATATATCTGGTCTCGAAATGCAGATGAGGGCCGGAACTTCTTCCGGTACTTCCTCCGAGTCCTATTATTTCACCGGCTGTTATTACCTCCCCTGTCTCGACCAAGCGTTTGGAAAGGTGCCCGTAATAAGTTTCCAAACCGTTCGAATGGCGTATCACGACCAGATTACCATACCCTCCGGTCTGTGAGGAAGAACCGGTATATCTCACTATACCGTTAAAGGCCGCCCTTATGGTATCCCCCATATTCAGGGGAACATCGATACCATTATGTTCACGTGTCCTGCGAAACCTGTAACCGGAATATACCTTTCCGGTGATGGGTGCACAGAACGGATGCTCCCCGTCCACCAGTCGAAGGTCCACGCTGTCCGGCAGGTCCTTTGCCGTCAGATTCTTGAAAGAATGAATATTTTCCGTATCCCATCCCCGATAAAAGCCTGCCGTATCGATTTTCGGACGCCCGGTATCCCAATACTGCCAGGTATGGTCGGAATATAACACTATCTTCACATACTTGTCTCCGGTATCCAAAGTATCCATTGCTGCGGGAATGCTACTGACAGCACTGGTATCCACTACAGCTGCAAGTTCATCCGTCTGAGCGCGACAGATGCCGGATACACAGAACAGAATCAAGGCTGACGGGAGAATATGTCTTACATAAAAGTTCATATACAGCTTTTTTGCAAAGCTGCAAAAATACTGATTTTTTTACTCACGTTGCCTTTATTGTGAAAGTTTTTACGAAACTGGTACTCCCGACCCTTCCAAGAGCGAAACTTTTTCTACTTTTGCTCTTCGGAGAGAAATCCTCCATAAAGGATTCCGCAGTTATGAAATCACCATTCCATTCCAGTTCCTTCACTCTTTTCAAAGAGAATTTCAAGGTTTCCCTGAACGCCGTGAAGGCCAACAGGCTGCGATCGGTCCTCACCATCGCCATCATCGCCACAGGCATCACCTCCCTGGTGGGAATAATGTCCGCTATGCAGGCCGTCAAGGACTCGGTGAACAGTAATTTCGGCAAGCTGGGGGCAGGTTCATTCACCATTAGTGCCTCATACTCCGCCACCACCTCCGAACAGCACAAGCGCATCAAGAACAAGAGGGAACTGTCCTATGCCCAGATCAGAAGGTTTATGGAGAGTTATGACATTCCCTGTAATAAAAGTGCATACGTCAGAATCGCATCCACCGATGTATTCAAGACCGGCGACTCCAAAAGTGACCCGAGAATGACGCTCATCGCCTCTGACGAGAATTACCTCGACAACATCGGCCTCGACATCGACAAAGGGCAGATGTTTTCCAAAAGTGACGTGGAAAATTCCGCATATAAATGTGTCATCGGATGGAAGACCGCCCGCCTCCTCTTCAACGAAAAAAATCCCGTGGGACGCAGCATCACCATCAGGGGTACACACTATCTGGTAGTCGGGGTGGCGGACAGACACGGTGACTCGATGGAAAGTTTCGACATCGCAGCACTCATTCCTCTCTCCACCGCCAGAGCATCCATTCTCAATGAAGAGGCAGCCTATAGAATCCGCGTCAATCCGGATGAAACAGTCTCCCGCGAGGAAGCTTGGAACAAGGCCGAAATTCTATTCCGCTCCATCAGACGCCTCGAACCTTCCGACGAAACCGATTTTTCGATAGAGGGGAATGACTCCGCGCTGGAGAAGACAGACGAAATCCTTGGAAACATATCTCTGATAGCCTTGATTATCGGGCTCATAACACTTCTCGGAGCTGCCGTAGGACTGATGAATATAATGCTGGTCTCCGTCAAGGAACGCA
>JAGHUZ010000252.1 GCA_018064575.1 Candidatus Minthomonas equi | reverse complement strand
GCTATGGTAGTTCCATATACTGAACCGATTCCACCTAGACCAAGCAAAGCGGCAAGGCCTATATAACCAAGAATTACTGATAACATAATTTAAAAATTTTTATTTATTGTTTGTATTGTTTATTTATCATTTACACCCATCGGATTATAAACGCTTCCCTTTCCTTCATAACCCGAATTCTTGAAATATTCCACGAATGTCAGACGCAAGGGATGGACGAAAGCGCCCAGACATCCCATAGCGAAATTGATGGCATGTCCTATCAGGAAAATAATGGCGAAAGCCGCCCAGTGCCAGGACGGAGAGTCTCCGAGAACCATCATTCCCAAGTTATTGAAAGTATTCCCCAGCATACCGCCGGCCAGACCGAGAGCATAGAGACGGATATAACTCAAGGTATCACCCATAAGTCCTGTAACCATCCCGTATGCATCCCATAAACCTGAAGCGATATTGATAAGAGGATTTCGTTTCGGATTGTTCAGAACAAATATACTCAAGCCTGAAAATATTCCTATCACGATAACGGCTATCCGGGTGACAGATGAATCTATAACATCCGCAAGTGCCAGAGAAGCTGTGGCGATACCGCCGACTATCAGGATTATCCACCCCCAGGCAGATATGGATGCGCTGAAGCCGAAACGTTTGACAAGCCCGATGGCTTTAACCACCATCGCCAGACACAGATGGAACACACCGATAATGATGGCGGCGACCATAGCCATATCGAAAGTGGTTCCCGGCAATTTGCCGACCAGCATACATCTGCGGAGGCCTTCCGGTATCCACTCCATCTCATCCAGATGGAAGCCCATAAAAGCGCCGAGGAAAAATCCGATAATAACAGTCCCGACACCAAGAGTGGTCACCAGTCTGTGATGGGCTTTCAAACCCAATATATCCACTTTCTTGAGAACGTGTCCCAGCCAAATGAGTATGAAACCATAGGCACAGTCACCCAGACACAAAGCACAGAAAAGAGTGAAAAACGGTGCCAGAATGGGCGTAGGGTCGAACTCGTCATACACCGGCATCCCGTACATTCCGGTCAAGGTTTCGAAATTACGGGTAAAGCAATTGTTCTTCAGCTTGATGGGTGGGCAATCCTCCCCTTTTGCAGGCTCCGCGATATAGTAAACACCTATAGCGTCAAGAGCGGCACAGACCTTGACATC
>JAGHUZ010000156.1 GCA_018064575.1 Candidatus Minthomonas equi | reverse complement strand
AGTTGATGATTCTCTTTTTTCTTCCGTGCAGATTGTAGATGCCTACCGCCGACACCGCACCCAGAAAAGTGGAGCACAGGGCAGCAAGGAATCCGATGGTGACGGTATTTTCCAGAGCGCGGATAAGGGAATTGCTAACCCCACCTGAAAAGAGACTTTCATAAAGATGGGTGGAAAAACCTGTCCAATTGCCAAGAACCTTGGCTTCGGTGAAAGAAAATATGGCTATGATGACGATGGGGGCATATAGCAGAATCAGAAGAATCCAGAGATATGTCTGTGCCAGAAACTTTTTCATTATATCAGTCCTCCCGCTTCTTCTTCCCTGTTGGTATCACTGTCTGTTATCAGCATCGTGAGACCTATGATGACGAGCATAATCAGTGCAAGGGCGGCTCCGTAGTTCCAGATGCCGTTGTTTATGTTTTCCTGTATGGTGGTGCCGAATAGTTTGATTTTGTTCAATGTCAGCAGTTCCGCTATCGCAAACGTAGAGATGGTAGGCATAAATACCATCATTATGCCGCTCGTGATTCCTGGTATGGAAAGGGGAATGCAGACTTTCGTGAACACCTGAAATGGGGTGGCTCCCAAATCTTCAGCGGCAGTGATGTATGAGCGGTCCATCTTTTTCAAGACATTGTAAATCGGATAAATCATAAACGGCAGGAAGTTGTAAACGAGACCGAAAATCAATGCCCCTTCACCGAGTGGTATATGGATGAAGTCGAACAGTGCTACAGTCGCCATCGTGCGGATGAGCATATTAATCCACATCGGCAGGATGAAGAGCATTACTGTAATTGAGGAACGGTTCAGTTTGGAATTGCTGAGTATCCAAGCTGCCGGGTAACCCAGAGCGAGACAGATGGCGGTATTGACCAATGCCTTCTCGATGGAGTAGATGAAAGTGTGGAAATCCTCCTGTGCCGAGAAAAACTTGGTGAAATTGATGAGGGAAAACTGTCCCGTGCTCTTGTCCGTGAAAGCATATACCGCTATCATTACCAGCGGCAGACCGACGAAGACAAATAGATATGCGGCATACGGGATGGACCAGGTCGCTCTCTTAATCTTAATCATCGGCTTTCGTAATTATCAGGTCTTCTGCTTTGATATTGATACCCACAAGGTCCCCTTTGTCCCAGATGTCATTCGTATCTGCATAGATGAAATCCCTTTCCGGGGTCTGTATGGTAACGTGGTAGTGGTCACCCTTGTACAGGATGAAATGGACTTCCCCTTCTAGGATACCTTCATCCTGATTATCCATTATGTCTATTTTATCGAACTCGACACAGACTTTGACTTGTGTACCGGCTTCGAACCCTGTCTCGGGGCAGGCGAATCTCCCTCCCAGAATCTCCACTTCATCGGAAGCGGTCATTTCTCCGTCGAAAGTATTGCAAAGCCTCTCCTTTTTCATTACCTGAATGTCGGAGGGCTTTATTTTCATTCCTATTTCCTGTTCCGGAGCATAGGGTGTGTAGTTCTGAAGCATAAGTTCGTTTCCAGTATCGGAATCGACGAACATCTCGTAGTGAACACCCTTGAAGATACAGGATTTGACCTTTCCCGTAAACTGGGCCTTTGACAAATCGTTGACGACCGTGATGTCTTCAGGGCGGATAACTACATCGACCGGCACGTTCTCACCGAAGTCCTTGTCCACGCATTCGAAATCGTGCCCGATAAAGTGGACGAGCTTGTCCTTGACCATAGTGCCGTTGAGGATATTGCTCTCACCGATAAAATCGGCCACGAAAGAGTTGACAGGTTCGTTGTAAATGTCTTTGGGAGTCCCTATCTGCTGAATCTGACCTGCTGACATTACCACTATGGTATCGCTGAGGGTAAGTGCCTCTTCCTGGTCGTGAGTGACATAGATGAAAGTGATGCCCAGTTTCTTATGCATCTCCTTCAGCTCGATTTGCATATCTTTCCTCATTTTCAGATCAAGTGCGGCAAGAGGCTCATCGAGGAGAAGCACCTTGGGCTGATTGACTATGGCCCTGGCTATGGCCACTCTCTGTTGCTGCCCGCCTGAGAGAGATTCCACATCCCTATCCTCATAGTCCGTCATACTGACCATCTTGAGCACCTTGCGTACTTTCATTTCGATTTCATCCGACGGCAGTTTTTTCAATTTGAGGCCGAAGGCAATATTGTCGAAGACATTGAGATGGGGGAAAAGAGCGTATCGCTGGAATACTGTATTCAGCGGACGGAGGTGGGGCGGTGTGTCCAGCAGGTCATTTCCTTCCATTGTGAGTGTTCCCTCTTCGGGAATTGTAAAGCCTGCGAGGATGCGTAGAAGGGTAGTCTTGCCACATCCGGATGGTCCCAAAAGGGTGAGAAATTCGCCCTTGTTGACATAAAGATTTATGTCATCCAATACTTTGATACCATCAAAAGTCTTGGACAGATTTTTGATTTCAATGATTCTCTCGGACATCGTGCTTTATTTCTTTCGGGTGAAAGGAATATGGAGATTGAACAGGGCTCCGGCCGTTACCGTGATGGTGCGGAGGAAATGGTCATAGGAAACGGCGCCATGGATGCGCAGATTGGTGTCCCCTTGAATCGGGTACCAGTTCGCAGTCAGTCCGATGAACTGATTGTCATAAATATTTTCATCGTTGGATTCACCGGCCTTTTCGTAGCCGCCTTTGACAGTGAAATCAAATTTTTCGGAGGGAAGGGTGTATGTAACGGAGAGCAGGCCTGTATTGCCTTTGGCGAGAAAATCTTCGGCATCATAGCGCCCTATTTTATTGAACCAGTTGGCATCGATGGTGAACTGCCCGGGGGTGAAGCGCAAGCCTGCGGCTGCAAGCCAGGAATATTTCCAGTCACAACGTTGGAGTGATGTGAGGCTGATGTTGGTGTGGAACCAGTCATAATCACCGAGCCAGAACAGGCCATAGTTGTATCTGCCGCTTTTGAAAGGACGATAACTTTTGCTGTCCTCATCTGAATATGGTGAAGTGGTCATCTGGATACCTATGGTAGTGTTCTCCGAAGGGGTGCTCCAAGTTATTTTACCGCCCCATTGGTAACAGGGCAGTGTGTTCCAGAGACCTGACATTTGCGCAGGATGAGTTTCCCAGTCCCAGGCATCGAATTCAAAGCCTCCCGTAGCTATCATATCCTTGCCGAGAGTGATGGAAAATCCGCCTATGGAATATGTAATGTTCAGATAATCGACCCAATTGTTGGCATCTGTGCGGAAAGAGTCTTCGTACAGATAATTGCTTCCTTCGAAAAGACTGGTTGAATAAGTGTTATTCGTCAGCCAGTGATTGACTATCAGAAAAGACCAGTGTTCGTTGATGTCGCCGCCGAGATTCGTGTAAAGTGAAGAGTTTCCGAACGAAAACCCACTTTCTCCGTCGGACTGCGTTGAAAAGTAGGGGTTTAAATCAAACCGTGGGATTATGGTCAAACCAATTTCGGGACCTGTGGTCGAAACTGTCTCCTGTGCAAAGGACAGCAGACCGGACAGCATCAATGCAGTCAGAAAGAGAATTTTTTTCATTTTATCACTTAAACATAAAATAAGGCTTTAAAAACTGCGCGAAAGTAATATAAAAATTTTTATATGCTCCCAATTTTTTCGAATAATTAAGCATCTGTTTTGAAATAATCTTTAATGAAATTCGTGAACCATTTCAAGACAGATTCTGAGCCATTAATAAAAAAATGTACACACGCGGTTCGCATATGTACATTTTCAAAAGTTCAAGATGGCTGTTATGCCATTTCCCATTGTTTGCGGATGAGTTCGACTGCTGCAGTTACAGTAGCGGCCCTGTCCTCGCTCCTGAGCCCACATTCGAAGCTGACGTAGTAAGGATAGTTCATTTCCTTGAGTGCACGGAATCCATCGACGTAATTATCGAGCGCACCGTCTTCACCGGGAGTCTTGCGCTCTCCGCGGCTGGCGATGTGTACGTGCTGGAGATATTCTCCGGCAGATATGAATGCTGCGTAGTCGGATGTCTCCTCTTTCATATGCCAGAAGTCACCCATACATTTCACTCCCTTGCTGTCAGCTTCACGGCAGAGAGCCGCCGCGTCGGAAACCTGACGGAGGAAGAAAGCTTCGCCTCTGTTAAGAGGTTCGAGAATTACTGTAGTACCGCATTTGAGAGCGAATTCTCCAAGTTCATGGAGCTGCTCTGTCAGCCATTGACGGGTCTCAAGTGTGTGAGGCCTGCAAGGTTTCTGACCGTTGAAGGCAGGGACCATTATGACACCTGTGGAGCCAAGTTCTCCGGCGGCTTCAAGGATTCTGCGGTAGGTTTCATCGAACTGCGCCTTGACAGCCGGGTCTTCAGCAAGGATGAATCCGTCGAATCCTGCACAGATGGCGGATATCTTGATATTCCTTCCAGTGAGAGCCTTACGGTATTCTTCCACGCGCTCAGCCAAATCATGTCCTCCCGGTTCCAAACCGACGATACCGAGTCCTTCCATAAAATCGAGTTTCTGGGAGAGATCTTCTCCGGGAGCCGTACCCGTCTGGAATGATATATTCAGTTTGGTATCCGGTTTCTTGGCTTCCTCAGCGGGCTTCGCTGCGCAGGAGGAAACAAGAGAGCCTGTACCAAGTGCGAGTGCGGCACTTGATACGGCTGAAGTCTTTAAGAAATTTCTCCTGTTCATATTGCTATTTCTCTTCTCCTGTTCCGGGGACTGCTACACCATACTTGTTTATGTCCATAGGACCGAGTTCAAGTTTCTCGGGCATATAGTCCAGAGGCGATGCACTGATTTCATCCCATTCCGTTACCTTGCCGGTGTATGCAGATTCACGTGCCATAACGGCGGCAAGTGTAGATATGGCTGTCTGTGGAGCTTCATCGTGCATCTCACCGCGGCGGATATGGTTCACCCAGTCGACGTGTTCAAGAACATAGGGGTTATGCTGCTTGAATTCAGCTTCAGCGGCATCCTTGTCGAATTTCCAGAGAAGCTGGCCCTGCCAGTCACGGATTTCCTCAGTCTCGCTGTTCCAGTATCCCTTGGTTCCGTGGATCTCTTCGTGAACTGATGTGCTGGTTCCATCTATCTGACGGCACATACTGTGGAGGTGAATTCCGTTTTCGAATTCGAAGTCGGTACTGAACATATCGTACTGGTCACCGGTGATACGGCGGTGGCGGGCACCGAAACTGGTGGCTTTGAGAGGTTTCAAACCCGACATCCAGGTGAATACGTCGATATTGTGTACGTGTTGTTCCACGATGTGGTCACCTGAAAGCCATTTCCAGTTAACCCAGTCACGGATGTTCCATTCCATATCACTCCATCCTGCCTGGCGCTGTTTGTACCAGAGCATACTCTGATTCCAGTAAACGTTACCTCCGGTGATGTTACCGATGAGACCGGCCTGAATCTGCTTGTTGGCTTCCACGTAAGGACGCTGGTGACGGCGTTGGGTTCCCGTAATCACGCAGAGACCTTTGGCTTCTGCGACTTTGGCGGCTGCCATTGTAACACGATAACCTTTAGGGTCAACGAAGATGGGCTTTTCGAGGAACGAATGAACGCCTTTTTCCGAAGCATACTGGAAATGATAGGGACGGAAGTTGGGAGGAGTAGTCAGAATGACTAAGTCAACCATATCGATGACTTTCTTGTATGCGTCAAATCCGGTGAAACAGTTCGCATCAGGAACATCCTGTCCGAAATTTTCCTTGATGGTCTTTCTGCAGGATTCGAGTCTGTCCGCGAATACGTCACCATATGCTGTCACTACTATACCGTTGGCGGCTTCAAGAAGATTCTGAAGGGCTCCTGTTCCACGTCCGCCGCAGCCTACCAGGCCGACTTTGAGTTCTTTGCCGTCGATAGCCTTGTCCGGTAACTCGGGAGAGTAGTATTCTCCGACGTTTTTCAGAGGGGAAACAGTTGATTTTTTACTGCCGCAAGAGGCCAGTCCGATGATTCCTGCAGTGCCGAGGACGGCTGAAGTGCTCAGGAATTTTCTTCTGTCTAGTTTATGGTTGCTCATATCAGTTAATATTTTGGTTGGTTTGATTTGTCATTTCACTCCTGCCGGAACTTCACATACCACGCGGAATCCGATGCCTTTGATATCAGAATACCACCAGATGCTTTTTGGATTCTGAGGGTCGGTCCTGAGCCATCTTTCGTGTTCGGTATGTGCGCGGGAAGCACTTCTCAGCATAGAAGCA
>JAGHUZ010000117.1 GCA_018064575.1 Candidatus Minthomonas equi | reverse complement strand
CATTCCGGCCAGACTGAATCCTATCGATTCCCACCCTGAGTTCATCGATAACGGACGATGGGTGTATGCTGATTTGGAATGCGGAAGGGCGTCTGACGGATATAAAAAGGGAAAACTTATTCTTACGTATGATGGTCAATCTCTTTCGGATGACCCCGAATATGAACTTCGGTTCACGATTTCCAAACTGGATAACGGTTTCCCTGTACGTCTGAATTTTTCAGACAAAGAGGGAAAGGAGGGTAGTGTTACGTGGAAATCGACGTTCGCATCCGGGATTCTTCTCGAGGAGGGAACTTATCTGTTGACTACAGGGACAAGACTGCCCGACGGAAACGTTTTGCCGAATCTGACAGTCTTCAATGTAGTTTCCGGCTGGGAGCTGAAAATTACGTTGAAGTTCCGCTGATTACAGAGTGCCGTATTTGGCTCCGTATTCAAGCATCTGACCGAGAAAATCTGAAGGATATTCGAGCTTGTAATCAATGGTCTCACCGTTCTTTACGACAGGAATTATGGTGGGATTGATGAAGCCTCCATAAGGTTTCAGTTCGAGAGCTGTGTATCTTTCTATGACTTCCCTGTGGAGGTCGTAGTCGATTTTGACGGCATATTTTTCCACTAATGCTTTACCGGCCGCATAGTCACCTTCTGACTTGATACGCTGAATCTCTGCGAGCAGTTTTCCGAAAAGTCCGCGCAGCGCTTCGTAATCTGTGATTTCAAAATAGGTCTTTCCGTCGTCCGTTACTTTCCTGATGACGCCGTTCCCATTTTCAAAGCACCATTGGGCGATGAGTTGTCTGTCCTGCATATGGGCCTCAGTATTGTTTCTACCCAATTCGATACGGCTGAACTGTACCATAAGACCATTGCGGATAAATTTCGAGTAAGCGGCTTTGTAGGCTTCCATATCGGGCATAATGCCTAATTCCACCATTTTTGAATCGGCACAATACCAGAGACCGAAAAGGTCGGCGCGAGCCTCTTCCAGAGTGGATGAAAATTCGCCCATAGCTGTGGAGGATACTCCGGGGAGAAGTTTTCCCGAACCGTGACCGAGACACTCGTGGAGGTCTGTATGGATGTTGTCGGAGTGGGAACCGTATTTGCGCTCACGCGCTTTCACAGCTTCATCGTGCTCGAATTCATCCAGCCCGTTCTTGGGATTCTCAGCTGCGGAGAAGGTATATGCATCGGTGATGTTGGCGATGGTGACGGATTTAGAACCGTGGTCGCGGCGAATCCAGTCCTGATTCGGAAGATTTATTCCAATGGGGGTGGAGGGGAATGCATCACCGCTCAGACAGACAGCGTTGATAACCTTGGCGCTGACGCCTTTCACCTTCTCTTTCTTGAATCTGGCGTCCACGGGGGAATGATCCTCGAACCACTGGGCATTGTCGCTCAGGATAGTGGAACGTTGTGAAGCGGAGGCATCCTTGATATTGACGTGTCCTTCCCAGGAACCTTTGCGGCCGAGAGGGTCGTTGTAGTCTTCGATGAAACCGTTCACGTAATCAATGGTTCCGGTGGTGTCCTGTAACCACTCGATGTTGTATGCATCCCATTCCCGAAGGTCTCCTGTGTTATAATAGCCTATGAGCAGGTCAAGCGCTTTCCTTTGGGATTCCGATTCGGCATACTCGCGCGCTTTTGATAGCATTTCACAAATCTTGGTAATGGCAGGTCCGTATATTCCGTCTGCCTTCCACGCCTTTTCAACGACCTTCCCGTTTTCCTTTACCACCTTGGTGTTCAATCCGTATGCTACAGGATGCGGGTCATCGGGGTCTTGAATCTTCCTATAGTATTCCTCCACTTCCTGACGTGAAACGCCATCATAGAAGTTTACTGCTGAAAGTTTGACGATATCACCGTCGACAGAGGTGCTTCTGCGCTGCGGGAATAAGGCAGGATCATAGATGTATGGAATCAGCAGTTCTGTGTCGGCACCGACAGAATTCAGAAGTGTCGTGAAAAATTCCTGACTGCATTTCGGAAAGAATTTATCCTCAGCATAGTGATGATGGATGCCGGCGCTGAAGAAAACTCTTTTGGCATATTCTTCGAAATCCCTGTATTCCTGATTTTCCTTGTCACCCGAATAAGATGTGAGAATCTTTTCGAGGGCATGTCTGAGCTGCAGATTGTGCTTGCAGTTCTGGTCCCAGTGAATGTCGTATCCGAATTTGGCCGCCTCTGACAGATAGTAGGCATATGCTTTTTGCTTGAGGCTGAGTTCGTCCCATCCTGGTA
>JAGHUZ010000178.1 GCA_018064575.1 Candidatus Minthomonas equi | reverse complement strand
GTTCTATATATAATTCTCAACAGAATCAGGCATTTTTCTTGATAAAACGTTTTTATTTACTTTCTTGACCCTGTTTGTGATTATTTCGACATATTTTTGCATCGGCATCCCGAGGGGGAGGATATGTTAATTTTATCAGTGTGGATTCGAAAGGGATGCTTTTATGAAACGATTATGATGGATGTCAAACAATATAAGGATGCAGTAGCGAGCTTGTATGAGATAGCTCCTTCCTTCCAAAATGTCGGTCAGGCGGGATATAAACCCGGGCTGCAGAATATGATTGATTTTGATGCTCTGCCGAAACATCCCCATCACTCGTTCAAGACCATACACGTGGCAGGAACGAACGGGAAAGGTTCTGTGGCACATATGATTGCTGCCATATTGGCTGCATCAGGATACAGAACCGGTCTCTATACATCCCCCCATCTGATGGATTTCAGGGAAAGAATCAAGGTGATGGACAGGGATGAGGGAAACCCGCATATTTCCTGCAGTATGATATCTCAGGAAGATGTGTTGTCTTTCCTGTCTTCCGCTGATTCATTTATTTCTGCGAATAAACCTTCATTCTTTGAAATTACGACTGCAATGGCTTTTGATTGGTTCCGTTCCGAAAAAGTCGATTTTGCGGTGGTGGAGTGCGGATTGGGTGGAAGATTTGATTCGACGAACGTAATCACACCGGAACTGAGTGTAATAACGACCATAGGCTATGACCATAAAGATATTTTGGGAGATACACTCTCGGAAATAGCATTTGAAAAGGCCGGCATAATAAAACCGTTTGTGCCGGTGGTAATAGGAGAGATGCCTCACCAGGCAAGACGGGTTATACAAACGGAAGCGTCAAAGGTGGATGCACCATCAGTTTATGTTCCTGTAAACGTTGGAAACGTTCATTCTCCGCTGGGATGCGCATTGATGGGACTGGATGTTTCGGAGATGGATTTGAAATGTTCCGTTCAACAGCGGAATATCCATACGGTGGCCTGTTGCATAGACTTGCTGATAGACAGAAATTTGCTTGGAGTAGATGACAGCGTTACTCCCGAAATTCTGAATATAATGCGTCATACGGCATCTTTAACTGGTTTGAGAGGCAGGTGGGAAGTGCTCAGTGAAAGTCCGGAAATTATTTGTGATATCGGACATAATGAAAATGCTCTTACTCCTGTAATGGCTCAGTTGAGGAAACTCTTTGAATTACTTCATCCTTCCCAGTTTTTCATCATTTTCGGGATGGCATCCGACAAGGACATCGAATCAGTCCGCCATCTGCTGCCACAGGATGCGAGATACATTTTTACCAATGCCAAAGGCTCCAGGGCTATGCCTGCAGAATCCTTGAGGCGAATCGTGACACAGGAATGGGGTGAGGATAGGTGTGATTTGGTGTCGCAATCTGTGGAAGAAGCTGTCAGAATATTTTACGGTATAGCTTCTGACGATTCTCTGCTTTATATAGGGGGGAGCAGTTATGTGGTCGCAGAAGCCATACCGATAGTTGAAGAATATAAAAATCTGTCTCAAGACAGTTGCTGAAAGGCCGGACGATGTGAATCGTACAGTCTGCGGGTGTAGATGAACGGATTTGTGTAAACTTCAAATCTTCATACATAATTCAGTCCACAAAAATTCGCACAAATTTTGAGAAAAATTTGGTAAAACCGAAAAGTTACTCTATATTTGCACCCGCTTTAGGGAGCTTAGCTCAGTTGGTTTAGAGCATCTGCCTTACAAGCAGAGGGTCGGGGGTTCGATTCCCTCAGCTCCCACAAAAGGACGAGGTTAATCAAAAGGTTGGCCTCGTTAATTTTTATAATCTGCCGTTATGAGAATGGGGTAGTGGTCTGATATGTAAGGAACCCCGTAATTTTCGTTTACAACGCGATATGTCATAGGGACAATCCCTTTTACATAAATATGGTCGATGACTTGACGTTTCTGCTCCGGAATTTCTCCCCAAGCGTGGTATGTTCCTGAATTATCGGTTTGGGCAGCTGTACTTCTGGCATAGTTCATATTTTCGTTGAGCGGCTGAAGCGCTTCATTTTCCACGGTTGAATTGAAATCTCCGGTAAGTACCATTGTGGCACCTTGGGTGAAACGCTCGTCAATCCATTTCATCAGCATTTTCCCCTCTTCGCGACGGGCTATCGCTCCAACGTGGTCGAAATGTGTATTGAGGAAGAACAATATCTTGCCATCGTTCTTTTTATCAATGAGTTGAACGAAAGTAGCCGTGCGGATACAAGCAGCGTCCCATCCTATGGAAACTGTATCAGGTGTTTCACTGAGCCAGATGGTTCCTTCATCCACAAGTTCGAATCTGTCTGTTCTATAGAAAATGGACATAGACTCTCCATCTCCGTCGGGAAGACCGCTGTCACGGTCGAGTCCATATTGGGCATAACCTGGCAGACTGTCCGTCAGGAAAGCACGCTGGAGGCCGGTGACCTCCTGCATACCTATGATGTCGGGCTGAAGGCTGGCTATCATCTTAACGGTGGCATATTTGCGATATAGCCAGCTGTTATCTCCGTCATCGGAATTACTGTGACTGTTACGGATATTGAAGGACATTAATTTTAAATCCGCTTCCTTAGGAGCGGATGAGCAGTTTATCATAACAGATGCTGCGATAATGAATAGAAATATGTGTTTCATTTTTATATGGTGTGGATTGTCGTATAAATTCCAAATTTACGGATAATTTCATTACTTTTGACGTAATATCAAAAAATATCAAAGTATGAAAGTCTTGTTAATAGGCGGAACCGGTACCATAAGTACAGCGATATCACGCAAGTTGGCCACAATGTATGGGGTGGAACTATTTCTTATCAACAGAGGGACGCGAAACTGTATTCTTCCGGATACCGTTCATTTTCTGACTGCTGATATCAACGATGAAAATACCATCTCACGGATGATTGAGGAGTTGAATTTCGATGCGGTGTGTGAATTTATCGGATTCGAGCCGTCTGACGTGGAGCGTGATTTTCGGCTTTTCAATGGAAAGACATTACAGTATATTTTCATCAGTTCTGCATCTGCGTATAACAAAATGCCTCCGAGTCCAGTCATTACAGAAGGCACATCGCTTAAAAATCCATATTGGGATTATGCCCGTAAGAAGATGGACTGTGAAGAATTCCTGATGAGAATGTACCGCGAATGTGAATTCCCCGTGACTATAGTCCGCCCTTCCCATACATACGACGAGAGAAAAGTACCTTTGGCCATCCACGGGAAAAATGGCACGTGGCAAGTAATCAAACGCATTATGGAAGAAAAACCTGTCATTATCAACGGAGATGGAACGTCATTATGGACCATTACCAGTAGCGAAGATTTTGCCAAGGGGTTCATTGGCCCTATCGGTAACCGTAAAGCCATAGGCGAAGCCTTTCATATTACGAGTGATGTGAGCATATCCTGGACGCAGATTTATCAGATTGTCGCAAATTATTTTGGCGTCTCACTGCATCCTTATTACGTGTCGAGTCAGTTCCTGATAAGGGCATCCGATGGTTTATATGATTTCAACGGCGAATTGTGGGGAGATAAGGCTCATACAGTCCTTTTCGACAATTCCAAAATCAAGAATGCGGTTCCCGGATTCTGTGCCACTGTCACGCCTGAAGAGGGGATAAGGAGGACTCTTGACTGGTGTCTCTCCCATAAGGAGTGTCAGAAGGAAGATGAGGAATTTGACCGATGGTGTGACAGGGTTATCTCCGTGCTGAATCAGGCTGTTTCGAATTTTAAATGATAAGAAGCTGTTTCTAGTTACCATAGGTGTGGATGCTCACTCCTTTAGCTGAAGGCAGGAAATTGATACCATACCAGCACATCTGCAGAAACAGAAATGAAAACAGGAGTATGAAAAGTGCCGCTTCTGTTTTCCCTGTATCGGATGCAGTGGAGCCGTATCTCAAGTGAATGTATACCAGATATGACAACCAGGTCGCTGCAGCCCAGGTTTCCTTGGGGTCCCAGGACCAATAATGTCCCCAGGCTTGCTCTGCCCATAGAGCGCCGAAGAGCATTCCTATGGTCATAAATGAAAGTCCGACACCTACAAGATTATCACACAATGACATTTCCTTTTCTTCTACAGGACCTTTTTTGAACCATATAAGGTATATAGCCACTATGGCGGATGCTCCAAGAAGAGCATAGGCGAACATATAGACTATTACGTGAGGTGCAAACCACGGACTCTGCAGGGCCGGCATCAACACCTTGTCGTGGATTTCCGGCTTGAAGATATTTATGCAGGAGAAAACGAATGCCATCACCGTACTGAAACTTAGAATCCATTTGTATCGCCACCTTGTGTAGACAAATATGCCTGCCAGGGAAATGAACAGTACATACCATAGTCTGGTTTCCCCCATAGTGCGAAGTGGTGGTCTTTCGAGGAACAGCCATATCCCAAGAATGAAGCTGAAATAAATGACTATGCCGGTGATGTAGCAGAAATGCACCGCTTTTGTGCGTCCTGTCCACGCGAAAAACGAAGCGATGCACCAGAAAAAAAGAGCGCTTATGGCAAAAAGTGGAAACAAAAACCAGGTCATCGTTTCTCCTCCTTTTTACGCCCGAATATGACAAACATACATACTGCTCCGGCTATCATCAGGTATATTCCGATATATACGGGTGTCATCCACGGGTCTTTTATGATTTCCAATACGGATACATTCGACCATCTGCCCATCGAGCGGTCGAAATCGAGCTGATACAATTTCCATCCATCGATTCTCAAAGGTTTGTTGACTTCAATGGCAGTTGAAACGGTTTTGCCGCTACGGGAACGGACTGTGACGTCGGAAATATATCTTTGCGGTTCTCTCTCCGGCATAACCACACTGATTTTGCCGGAAAGTTCAATTTTTTTTTCAGGAAATGCATAACTTCCGCAGGATACCCAATCGGTAACGGATGTCTCTCCCGGTTTTGTGAGGCAGACCAAAGCGGCTGTACATGCCCCGGATGAGTGGCTTTCCACGTAATTTACATTTCCGGTGTCTTTTACGGGTGTGCAGAAATCCATTATCCGAAGAACAGATACACTCCATCCGTTTAAATCGGCAGAAGGGGAACTTTCGTCCAAGATGACATAGTCAGGGGCATTATAAGGC
>JAGHUZ010000289.1 GCA_018064575.1 Candidatus Minthomonas equi | reverse complement strand
GGTATCGTAATCAGGTTCCACCTTTAGGGAAAGAGCCGTACGATACTTTATCACTTCATCGACAGGATATGCATAGACCTGTCCGAAACGGTACTTGCGATGAATAATGTCACTTTTTTCACTTTCATTACGCGTGTGCCTGAGAATCGAGACCGTAAGAAAAGCGGAATCGGGCACCTCTGTGGTATCCGCTTCGAAAAAGAAATAGTTCTTGGAAAAATCGTACCACCCTTTGTCCTTGAGCATCTGAGCGGAGCGGGCCGACTCCCTCTCCAGAAGTTCTTCGGACAGATAAACACCCTCCCTGATGAGAAATGATGCAGAATCTTCCATAAAATCCTTTTCCAGAAGGGAATCACATATTTCATACCTGATACCACGGATAGGATACCGCTTCCCGAATGTCACGTCATAACGCACATAAGCCTTTTTCTTCCCTTTTTCGATAATCGCCCCTTTTGAAAACGAATCATAATATCCTAAAAATTCCAAATGCCTCTTCATATTGGATTCGGATTTCGGAATCTGGGCGGTATCCAGCACTACTGGTTTCTGCCCTATCTTGTGAACGAACCTGTCCCATCCCCCATCCTTCCCGTTTTCCCAATTATAAATGGAAATAAAAGGATTCCACCCTCCTTTCTTACCCTTGATGAAGTAAGAATTCGGATGCTGGAGGATATAAGGAGAAAGCTGCTCTTCCATCACTTCGGAATCAGCATCGTGATTGACAAGATGAATCGTATTGGCTGTCAGCCGCACATACCCGTCAGGGACACTTTTCACTGTACTGCACGATACCGCACAGAATATCTGAGCCGACAAGAATAAAGCTCCGATGGCGCGAACAGAAATACGACTGACCAGCATTAGCAAATAAATACGCGAATATAGTCTTTTTCTCGCAAAAAGCCGATTAACGGATGGACCGATATAATTTATTCAAGAAAACCGAATAGCCATAAAGGAATTTTGTTGCCATTGCCGATTTCGGTAGAATCAATGGCAAGAAAGCTATTCTTTTCATCTTTAATCTGGTCAAATGATTTCTTTTTCCCTCCAACTTCGAACACTATGTGCAGATCTGGGTAATCATCATAGTCGTACCATAATATGTCAGGATCATATTTGTCAATAAATTCAGAAGTTGTTTAAATTTAATGACTTTCATTTCTTTTTAGTGGGTTTGTGCTTTCATAGAACTTGACATCGGAAAGAACAGGGCAGGCCTTTGAATCAAGGATATTGATGCGGATGACCTTCGTCGTCACGTCATCGAAGCGTAGAAGACGCTTGTGGCCGATCGTAGTCGCAGCGGCTATTTCTATCCATTCTCCGCTATCAGTCTGCGCCTCGATGTTGAATGAGGCGATACGCTGTCCCAATGGGAGATATTCGCGCAGCATCGCACGGTTCACAACCGTCGGATTCTTGAAGGTAAATATCAGTGATGCGCTGGTAGTGCTGTCTTCGGTCGTCCAGTATGTCTCGTGGTCTTCGTCCAGCACCTGCTTGGCGCTGTAGGTTCTGCTCCCACCGCGAACCTGTGTCGCCTCCGCCTTCTTTATCCCGTCGTTAACACAATGGCCGAACTCCTTTTTCAAAAGTTCAGCGAAACCTTCCAGAGAACGGACATCTTCATCACTGATGAGCCCTTTGTCATTAGGCGGAATGTTGAGAATGAGGTTGGCACCGCGGCCGACTGAAGTATAATAAATATCAAGCAGGCGCTCAGGGGACTTAACCTTGCTGTTCTCGTTCTCGTGCCAGAACCAGCCCGGACGGATGCTCACATCAACCTCAGCAGGCACCCAATGGGTGCCGTCATCTTCGCCGCAGTACAGACCGTCCATATTGTATGGAACGCCCAGATGGTATTTATCCTTGTTCAGACGGCACCAATTTGTTTCCCCCACATGGCCTTGCTCGTTACCGCACCAGCGACCGTCGGTGCAGCCTCCGAAAATAAAGACATCCGCTTGTAAATCACGAAGCAATATGTGGGTATTCTCCCAATCGTAATAGGTTCTTGCATCCACACGCCGTTCCTGGCTTTCCGTGCCTCCGTAATAGCCGGTTCCTCCGTTCGCCCCGTCTTTCCAGAACTCGAAAATCGGTCCGTAATCGGTAAGAAGTTCCCGAATCTGATTACGGTAATAATCAACATACTCCGAAGTGCCATAGCGGTCATCATGGCGGTCCCAGGGAGACAAATAAACACCGAACTTCAGGCCGTGCTTCTGCGCTGCCTCTGAAACAGCGCCTACAACATCACCCTTACCATCTTTCCACACACTGTTCTTCACACTGTATTCCGTATATCCGCTGGGCCAGAGACAGAAGCCGTCGTGATGTTTGGCTGTAAGTACCACAGCTTTCATTCCTGCCGATTTAAATACATCCATCCACTGATCCACATCGAATTCTGTAGGGTTGAACACGGATGGATCGGAATTTCCGAGGCCCCATTCCATATCGGTAAAAGTATTGGTGGTAAAATGAACAAAGGCATAAAACTCAAGTTCCTGCCATTCAAGTTGGACTTTGTTGGGTGTAGGGCCATATGGAGCCGGAGGAGTCACTTGCGAACAAGCCGCAAAGAAGGGAATCAAAGAAAGAATACAGCTTAATTTTCTCATATTTAGAAACTGTTTAAATTTCAATCGTAAATTTTGTTATACAAGAGCCGGCAGAAGGCGAGTTGAACCATCGCCACTCCGGTTTCTGAGTAAAATTCGTAGTCATGGCTATCCTTCTGAAGTTTTCCAACCACGAGAAAGACCTCTCCACGATCCATCGCAGGGGAAGAACCGCGAACTTCTTTGAGGAATCGTCAGGTCTGAGGATGACTTTGAACTCGGCACCGAGTTTTGTCCTGGAATCATCAATGAGTTTCTGCCCCCTGTATCCTCCGTCTGCAAGAATCCTCTTCAATCGGGGAAAGCCGCCTCTCATAGAATCAATAACTGTATGAGCACCGACACTGTCATGAATATTCGCCTCGTGAACAACAACGCCCATAGGGAACCCAAGTGTGTCAACCACAATGTGTTCCTTGCGTCCCTTGATCTTCTCGTTGCCGTCAATGCCACGGTCGGAATCCACGTGATGGGACGACTTGATGCTTCTGGAGTCTATGATTCCAAGGCTGGGTGTGTCTTCCCGCCCCATCAATTCCCGGACTATGATATGGAGTTTATCCATAAGTTCGTCAAAGACAC
>JAGHUZ010000131.1 GCA_018064575.1 Candidatus Minthomonas equi | reverse complement strand
CTTCAGTTACTGTCAATACCGCAGCCGATATGGGTGGTGACCCGATGACAAACCTCCATATGAGAAACTGGATGGAATGCGTAAGGTCCAGAAACGTAAAGACCAACGCTCCCGCTGAGGCCGGTTACAGTCATTCCATCGCCACGATGATGTGCAACGCAGCCGTCCGTACTGGAGAAAAGGTTACTTTCGACGAGAAGGCCCAGGAAATAATGGCCGGTGGAAAACCTTTCGAACCATTCGTATTCTAACGCTAAAAAGTATTTGAAATGTCATACGAAGCGAAACTTACAAGTGCCGAAGTCAAGGCTGCTGCGAAACGGTTCGGTGCGGATTTGTGCGGAATCGGAAATATGGAACGCTGGGAAGGTTCACCCAAACAGAATGACCCGAGGTATATTTTCCCGGGAGCCCAGTCTTTCATAGTGTTCGGGTTCCGTATTCCACGCGGTTCTCTGCGCGGAATAGAAGAGGGGACTTTATTCTCTACATATCCCACTATGGGTTATGCGGCCATCAATCAGGTTTGGGGTCCGGTAGTGATGTGGCCTTTCTGTAACTGGATGGAGGATCACGGATATGAGGTGGTCCCTCTGATAAATGCCAATGGCGGAGAATCGGTCAATACCGTGACCGGTAAATTCCGTGAGGGGTGGAGCCGTCCGACAGAGCCCGGTAAACCTCATCCCGATGTTCTGGTGCATTTCAGAATAGCTGCATACCTGGCAGGTCTCGGAGAGTTCGGATGGTCGAAAGTTTTCCTGACCCCGGAATTCGGACCCCGCGTCCGTTTCGTGGTACTTCTTACCGATGCAGAACTCGAACCGGACCCGATATACGAGGGACATATCTGTGACCGCTGCAAGCAGTGCGTTAAGCATTGTGCGGGACATGCCATTTCGATGACCGAATCGGTCAAGGTTACTCTCGGAGGTCATGAAGTGGAATGGGGAAAACTTGATGAAATGGCTTGTGAACACGGACTGCAGGGAGGTACGGACAAGGCTCAGAACCCATTTGAAGCCGAATATCCCCGTCAGTATGGTTACGGCCGTGCCATCGAAGGCGCCTGTGGCTGTACGAGGGCTTGTATGGCTCACCTTGAACAGCGTAATAAACTTACCAAGACTTTCCGTAACCAATTCCGTGATCCAAAGAAACCTTTTTGGACGATGGACCGCAGCAAGCCTTATGAGATAGACCCCGAAGTCTATGAGTATTATAAGAATGGTGCAGGATTCGAGTCGCATACTGCGATGACTGAATATAATGCCACCGAAAATTACGGAAGCGCTGCCGCTGCCGGACTGAGCGGAGTTACCGCTGACGATGAGGCGAATGGCGGAAAGAAGGTGAATGAAGCGGGACTTTCATATAATCCTATGATGGATTAAGAATGATAACTACTGCTCTGTTCAAATGCTTCTGGCCGTAGGATATCAGCACCGTTCGGAAGGGGAGAGATTCTCTTCTCTGGTGCTGTCGTATCCTGAAGTAGGGGAGGTCTATTTCCCCTGGGTGGAAGAACCCAGCGGTCGCCCCGCTTTAGGATACAACGAGGGGGATGAAGTCGATGTGGTCAGAGAAGTATTGCGTGAAGAACTCAAGGCTGTGCGCAGCGGAGGCCGTTCGCTGGACTTGATTCTGAATGCCAACTGTTACGGTGAAGCGGCCATGAGCCGTGAACTGGAACGGAGGGTGATTTCGATAGTGGAGGAGTTGGATTCCTGGGGGTGCAGACCCGATATCATCACAGCCGCCTCCCCGTTCGTTGCGCATTGCGCCAAGCGCCATTTCCCCGAAATAGAGACTCGCGCGTCGGTAAACATGAAACTCACCACCATCCAGGCGATGAACTATCTCACCCCGTGGTTCGATTCCTTCTATATCGGCCGGGATGTCCAGAGGAATCTGGATACCTTGAAGGCTTTTAGCGGGTGGGCTCGTGACAATGGCAGAAAATTGGGGCTGCTGGCCAATTCAGGGTGTTTGCGGAATTGCCCCTGGCAGACATATCACGATAATCTTATCGCCCACAGTTCCGCTGCACTGAACCATCAGCCCGCGGATGATTTCAATCCCCATCTGTGCTGGACGATGTATGCGGACAGAGCCAATCTGCCCGAAATTTTGAAGGCGACGTGGATAAGGCCCGAAGACTTGGATGAATACGCTCCCTACGTAGATGTGGTCAAACTGGCCACGCGGCAGCATTCGATGCCCCGTCTGGTGGTGGATGCATATGTGTCCCGTTCTTATGACGGGAATCTGCTGGACCTTTTCGAACCCGGTTATACCCCGGCATTCGTCGGTCACGGCATAATGCTGGAGAATTCACGTTTTCCTTCGGACTGGGCTTCCAAATCGGGCCACTGCCTCAGGGAATGCACCGGATGCGGATATTGCGGGAAGGTTTTCGATATGATAGCCAGAACTTATTAAACGAAACAAGATG
>JAGHUZ010000175.1 GCA_018064575.1 Candidatus Minthomonas equi | reverse complement strand
TGGACACCCTCTCCGTTTACCATAAAGTCCATTCGGACCATACCCTGACAGCCCAGCCTTTCGAATATTTTCACTGCTTCCTTCTGAACTGCCGCGGACATTTCCGGTGAAATTTCGGCCGGGCATACTTCGCGGCTTTTTCCCATATATTTGGCCTCGTAGTCGAAGAATTCGTTTTCGGATATTATCTCGGTGACGGGCAGGGCGTGTACCCCCTCTGAATCCTTATAGACCCCGCAGTCGATTTCGTGGCCTGTGATGGCCGACTCGATAATCAGAGTGTCTCCTTCATTGAATGCTGCGGTTATGGCTTCATCAAGGGCTTCGATATTCTTGACTTTTGTGACTCCGAAACTGCTTCCGCCGTTGTTTGGCTTTACGAACAGCGGCAGTCCGAGTTCCGCGATGATGGCGGATGCATCGTAATTCTCTTCACGTCTGAGAAACTTGTCTCGGGCCATTTTGATTCCGGCTCCGGCGATGTACCGCTTGCAGGCGTATTTGTCGAAAGTTATGGCGGTGACCAATGAAGAACTTCCGACATACTTCTGGCCTGTCATATCAAAATATGCCTGCAGGATTCCATTTTCTCCGGGATCACCGTGTATTATGATGAATGCCGTATCGAAACTGATGTGTCTGCCGTCCATCGTGAAGGAAAAATCGGCGCGGTCTATGGGATATTCGTCCCCGTTCTCCATTTGGACACACCATTTCTCACGTGTAAGCAGTACTCCGTAAACATCAAAAAGATTTTTGTCAAGGCAGCGGATTACGTTTTGTCCGCTTTTTTTAGATACTTCCGCCTCTGAGGAGTATCCGCCGTATACGACCGCTATGGTCTGTTTCATAAGAGGATGTATTTATATTGATTCATATCAGTCGAAGAATGATTCGGAGGATGTGGAAATGGCATCGGCATCGGAACCGTCGCATTTCAAATCCAAATGGATTCCAGCCGGAACGATAAAATGGTCGGAATCAGTGATGCCCAATGTCGGGTCGTTCATCACTTTTTTCATAAAGATACCCCAGATGGGGAGAGCTGTATTCGAACCTCCCCCAAGAGCCAGCGATTCGAAATGCACCTGCCGGTCTTCGGCGCCTACCCATCCTCCTGCCGTGAGACGGGGAGAGTAGCCGATGAACCATCCGTCTGAGTGGTCGTTGGTGGTTCCTGTCTTGCCGGCGATTTCTCCCTTGAGGGCATATCTGCCGCGAAGCCTTGTCGCGGTTCCTTCGTTTACGACGCCTTGCATAAGATTGACCATCAGGTATGCCGTGGCCTCGGAGATGGATTCTTCATTGCGCGGAGCGAAACTTCCGAGAATATTGCCTTCCTTGTCCTCGATTTTGGTGACGAAGAGCGGTCTGGTACGGACTCCGCGGGAGGGGAAGGTGTTGTATGCATTGACCATTTCCATTACACTGATGTCGGCTGCGCCGCAACAAAGAGGCGGGACTGGGTCAAGGAAGGAGTGTATGCCCATTTTCCGGCACATATCGACCATCGCCTGAGGTCCGAACTGCCTCATCAGGTAAGCGGAAATATTGTTCGAACTCTTGGTCAGTCCCCATTTGAAGGTTACGGTCTGACCTATCCACTCGGGTTTGTCGGTACTCTTCGGGGTCCAGGTGGTGTCGCCCACGATGAAGGTTACGGGAACATCGACCACGCGGTCACAGGGGGAGTAACCTTCCTGCATGGCGAGTGTATAGAGGAAAGG
>JAGHUZ010000187.1 GCA_018064575.1 Candidatus Minthomonas equi | reverse complement strand
GGTTCGCGCTCTACTGCGCGGCAGTCGGAATGACTGTCATCATCCTCGGGTAGAAATGTCAGGACATCTTACATATTTCATTTCCGACGTTCATCTGGGAGTTTATTGTATGGACTCCGACTATCAGGACAAACGTTTCGCCGACTTCATCGAAGGGCTGCCGGCAGAGACTGAAGCCATCTATCTTCTGGGGGACATCTTCGACTTCTGGTATGAATACCGGAGAGTGATACCCAGAGGATATACCAGAAGTCTTGGGGCATTGGCCAGATTGGCGGATTCAGGAACCGCAATCTACTTTATGCGCGGAAACCACGATATCTGGTGCTATGACTATTTTGAGCGCGAAATAGGTATGACTGTCATCAACAGGCAGCCCTGCATCACCCGAATCGGAGACAAGACCTTCTGTCTGGGCCACGGAGATGGTCTTTGCGATATGACCTTGGGGTTCAGGTTCATAAGAACTATTTTCCATTCCAAAGCTGCACAGAAGGCATTCAATCTGATTCACCCGAACCTGGCTTTCGATTTCGGTTACAAATGGGCCTCCCATTCCAGAAAAATCAAAGAGGACCCGGAGGGAAAATATGTTTTCAAAGGGATGGACACCCCCATCTGCCGTTTTGCCGATTCATTCGGAAAAGACAAAAACATCGACTATTACATATTCGGCCATTTCCATACGCCAGGAGACATAGACATACCTTCCGGAGGCCATCTCTTCATACTCGGTGAATGGGTAAAAGCACCCTCCTGTGTCGTATTCGACGGAGAACAGTGCAGGGTCAGAATTTCTTGTAGATAATACAGGCATTGTGCCCGCCGAACCCGAATGAATTCTTCATCGCGGCACGCACCTCACGTTTCTGCGCCACATTGAGAGTCAGATTCAGTTTATTGTCGATTCCCGAATCTTCCTCGTGAAAATTTATGGTAGGAGGAATTATACTGTCCCTGATGGCGTGTATGCAAGCGAGGGACTCTATGGCTCCGGAACCTCCGAGAAGATGACCGTGCATCGATTTGGTACTGCTGATATTCAAATCGTAGGCAGCATTTCCGAACACGGCCTGTACCGCTTTGAGTTCCGAAACGTCACCAAGCGGGGTGGATGTTCCGTGAGCATTGATGTAGTCGATATCGGAAGGAGTCATACCGGCATCTTCAAGTGCCAGTTTCATAACTCTTACGGCACCGTCTCCTCCCGGTTCGGGCGCCGTAATGTGATAAGCATCGCAAGTCATTCCGCTTCCTGCCACTTCGGCATATATCCTGGCTCCGCGTTTCAAGGCGTGTTCCATCTCCTCAAGAACAAATATTCCTGCACCTTCACCCATTACGAACCCATCGCGTCCGGCATCAAACGGGCGACAAGCGCCTGCTGGATCGTCATTTCTGGTGGAAAGAGCCTGGGAAGAATTGAAACCGCTGACACCCGGTTCCGATATAGGTGCCTCCGAACCGCCGGTAATCATCACGTCCGCCTTACCAAGCCGTATCAGATTGAATGAATCGGAGATGGCGTGAATGGATGAAGCACAAGCGGACGCAGTGGCATAATTCGGACCGCTGCACCCGAATCTTATGGCTATCCATCCCGATGCGATGTTTATTATCATTTTGGGAATGAGCAAGGGACTGTAACGAGGATTCTTTCCTGATTCGCAATAGCCCATTATCTCACCATTCAGACTCTCCAGTCCGCCGATTCCGGAACCTACGACAACCCCCATCCGGGTTTTGTCCTCATTTTCCATATCCAGCCCGCTGTCTTCAACGGCCTGGATGGCGGCTGCTAATGCAAATCTGGAAAATCTGTCCTGCTTTCTGGAAGTTTTCAGGTCGATGCCGAATTCCATCGGCTCGAAGTCCTTCACTTCGCAGGCAAATCTTGTCTTGAACAGAGAGGCGTCGAAACGAGTAATGGGACCGGCACCGCTCACCCCGGCATCCAGATTCCTGAAAAATTCATCCACCGAATGACCGATGGGATTCACGGTTCCCATCCCAGTCACAACGACTCTCTTGAGTTCCATTTATTATTGGTTCACTTTGGATTCTATAAACGAGACAGCATCACCTACAGTACGGATGTTTTCAGCTTCAGAATCTTCAATCTTGACGTTAAATTCGTCTTCAAGTCCCATAATAAGCTCCGCTGTATCCAAAGAATCCGCACCAAGGTCACCTATGAAACTTGCTGTAGGAGTCA
>JAGHUZ010000092.1 GCA_018064575.1 Candidatus Minthomonas equi | reverse complement strand
TAGCAGCTGGGTGTTATCCTCAACCCGAGGAGCAGCCCGAAGTGTCCGAAATAACGGGAGATGATTCAGGAACGCTTCTACAGTCAGATGAAAAGTCCACGGAACTGATTTCTCAAAATCCTTTTGCTCAAGTAGAACGTGGATTCAAGACTCTCTATGCCAAGTATCGTTCACTCAGAAATGCTTATTTGGCTCAGGTTGAGAAGAACAAGGAAGAAAATCTCACCGTCAAGCTTCAGATTATCGAAGAATTGAAGAATCTTGTGGAGAATCAGGAGGATTTGTCCAAGACATTTCCTGCGTTTCGTGCGATTCAGGCAAGATGGCGTGAATCGGGTCCCGTTCCGGCCAAGAACGTGAAAGACATCTATGAAACATATCAGCATAATGTTGAAAAGTTCTATGATTATGTGAAAATCAACAATGAACTGCGTGACCTCGATTTCAAGAAGAACCTTGAAATCAAAGAAAGGTTGTGTACTGAAGCTGAAGCCCTCATAGAGGAGGACAATGTTGTCAACGCTTTCGCCAGACTTCAGAAACTTCACGAAGAATGGAAGGAACTCGGTCCGGTGGATAAGGAACATCGTGAATCAATTTGGGAAAGATTCAAGGAAGCCACTGCCAGTATAAATAAAAAGCATCAAGCCCATTTTGAGGGACTTAAAGAACAGCAAAAGGAGAATCTGGTGAAGAAAACGGCTCTTTGTGAGAAGGTCGAGGCCATCGCTGAAGCTGAATGCAGTGATTCCAGCCAGTGGAACGCAGCATCCAAGCAGATAGAAGATATCCAAAAGGAATGGAAAACCATCGGATTCGCAGCCAAGAAAGATAATCAGAAGATTTATGACCGTTTTCGTGCCGCCTGTGACAAGTTCTTCGAAAGAAAAAGGGTTTATTACTCTGAATTCAAAGACAGCATGCTCAAGAATTATGAAGCCAAAGTCGCTCTTTGCGAGCAGGCTGAGATTCTTTCAGAAAGCACAGACTGGAAGAATTCAAAAGATGCATTGATAGAACTTCAGAAAAAATGGAAGGAGATAGGCCCTGTTTCAAGGAAAAAATCGGATGCCATCTGGAATCGTTTCCGTGCCGCCTGTGACAAGTTTTTCGATAACAAAGAGAAAAATTTCGGCGGTGTGGATTCTCAGTTTGTAGAAAATCTGCATAAGAAACTTGCCTTGATAGAGGAAATCAAAGGGTATGAGCCGGCATCTGACAGAAGTGACCTTGACGCATTGAAAAATTTCACCAATGCTTGGAATGAAATCGGATTTGTTCCTTTCCGTGAAAAAGAAAAGGTTCAGGAAGCGTACCGTACCGCATTGAATGAGAAATTTCCTGAATATCGCAGTGGCGCAGAAGGAAGAAAACGTTCTGACAGAACTATTAGGAATGCTGATTCCGGCAAGTCAGAAAGAGATAAACTTCTACAGAAGTATCATAAGATAGAATCAGAAATCGCCACATACGAAAACAATATGGGATTCTTTGCAAATTCCAAAAATGCGGAAGTTTTCATCAATGGCATATTGCAAAAGATTGACGCGGCCAAGGCCGAATTGGCTGAATTGGAAGAAAAAATCAAAACCCTTGAATAGAAGAAGGTGCACGATAAAGTGATATGAATAAAAATACCGTAGCAGGGATTACGCTGATCGGATTGATACTTATCGGATTCAGCATATTCAACACCCGTCAGATGGAGAAGGCCCAGGCGGCCAGAAAAATTCAGGATTCCATAGATTTCGTACAAGCTCAGCGCAGAGCTGATGAAATGGCTGCGGCTAAAGCCGACAGCATAGCCTATGCGATGGCTCATTCGGAGGATTCGGTAAGCGATTCGGCATCCATAGGATATGTGGCGACCTATTCAAATGCCAGGCTTGAAGATGCCCACCGAAGAACATCGGAGGCGGTGACATTGGAGAATGACCTTCTGAAAGTAAAACTCACCACACGTGGAGCCCAGCCTTTCAGTGTTCTGGTCAAGAATTTTTATACCTGCGACAGTACGGAACTTTATCTGATGAAGGAGTATGCCAGTACATTCGGCATTCAGATGTACACAGGTCAGTGGATAAATACCAAAGACTTTTCCTTTGATATAGTTTCTTCCACTGATACGTCAGCTGTTATGAGACTGTATCTGTCAGATGATGCCTACATAGAACACAGTTATACCCTTCCTTCCGGAAGTTATATGATGGATTTTGACCTGAATGCCGCCGGAATGCAACAGTTTATTCCTTCAAATGTTCATTCGTTTGACATTCAGTGGGATATGATTCTTCCAAGACTTGAAAAAGGGTATAAAAATGAAATGACTTATTCTTCCCTGTATTATCATTACCCAGACGAGAATGGTGTGGAGAATGCAGGAGGACGAGGAAAGGAAGAAGCACAGAAAAAAATTACCACCAAATTCGACTGGTTTGCTTTCCAGCAGCAGTTCTTTTCTGCCATACTTGTGGCTGGTGATACCTTTACATCAGGTGATGTGTCATACAAATTCTTCCCTGAATTCAATCAGGGCAATGACTTGATGGATTGTCACGCCGCGGCGTCGGTGGAAATGGATTCCAAACGTGATATTTCAAGCAGGTTCAAGTTCTTCTTTGGACCCAACCATTACAATACGTTGAAGTCTTATGACTATAGGTTTGAAAAAATTATTCCGCTCGGAGGATGGATGGTAGGGTGGATTAACAGAATCATAATCATTCCTTTCTTTGATCTGCTCAACGGTTTCGTCAGTTCGTACGGACTCATCATTCTGATTATGACCATTCTTCTCAAGCTCATAATCTCACCTCTGACCATCAAGTCCTATATGTCAACGGCGAAGATGAATGTTCTCAAACCCGAAGTTGACAAAATCAGAGAAAAATATCCGCGTCAGGAAGATGCAATGAAAGTCCAGCAGGAGACTATGGAACTTTACAGAAAGGCCAATGTCAGTATGTTAGGAGGCTGTTTCCCGATTCTGCTGCAGTTTCCCGTACTTTGGGCTATGTTCAGGTTCTTCCCGGCTTCTTTCGAACTCCGGCAGCAGGGATTCCTCTGGGTCAAGGACCTTTCTACCTACGATTCAATTCTGGATTTGAATTTTCATATTCCCCTTTACGGCAGTCACGTCAGTCTTTTCGCCATTCTGGTCGGTGTTACTATGTTTCTGATGTCAAAATTGTCTTCCAAACAGATGGACAATAATCCCCAGATGGCAGGTATGAAATTTATGACAGTCTATTTTATGCCGATAATGATGTTATTTATCTGCAATAATCTTTCTGGGGCTCTCTGTTATTATTACTTCCTCTCAAATCTCTTTGCCATAGCCCAGACCTGGGTTATCAAAAAGTGGTTTGTAGATGAAGAGAAAATAATGAATCAAATTCGCATCAACTCCGCCAAGAATGCCAGAAAGCCCAAATCGAAATTCCAGATGAGGCTCGAAGCTATGCAGAA
>JAGHUZ010000211.1 GCA_018064575.1 Candidatus Minthomonas equi | reverse complement strand
AGATGTACCATGGCCTGCGTCTTGCGGGGCTGGCCTGCAGCATTCCAGTTTGAAATCGTAATGCCCATCCTCGTACTGCTCGCAAATAGTCACCCAAAGGGCTTTGTTGGCGATGTCATAGTTTTCTTTAAGGAGGACAGAACTTACTTTTAGATGAGGTGCGTGTAAGCATAGGAGCGGACAATTGTACAAATAAATCTCAATATTCCGCATTTTTTTCAAACTTCCTCACTTCAAGCAAAAACCCATCGAAAAATGTCTTACATTTGCCTTTCAATACCGGTGGATGACCGATTATGGCAGATAAAGGACAGGATTTAATCAAGGATGTCACCGAGGGTGAGTATCGGCACGGTTTCGTGTCAGAGGTAGAGCAGGAGTTCGTTCCAAAAGGCTTGAATGAGGATATCATCAGAATGATTTCTTCGGCCAAGAATGAACCGCAGTGGCTGCTTGAATTCCGTTTGAAGGCTTATCGCAAGTGGCTCACGATGGAGATGCCCCGCTGGGCTCATCTGGACATTCCCGAAATCGATTATCAGGATATAGTGTATTTCGCTGCGCCCAAGAGGAAATCACAGACCGACGGAGGGGAGATAGACCCGGAACTTATGAAGACCTTCGACAAACTGGGTATCCCCCTCGACGAGCGTAAGGCATTGTCAGGGATGGCCGTGGATGCAGTTTTCGATTCTGTGTCCGTCAAGACCACTTTCCGTGAATCCCTGGCGGAAAAGGGAATCATTTTCTGTTCTTTCTCGGAGGCTGTTCGCGATTATCCCGATTTGGTAAGAAAATATCTCGCGAGTGTAGTTCCCATAGGGGACAATTTTGTTTCCGCCTTGAATTCCGCTGTTTTTTCCGACGGTTCCTTCTGTTACATCCCGAAAGGGGTGAGATGCCCGATGGAATTATCCAGTTACTTCCGTATAAATGCCAGGGGAACAGGTCAATTCGAACGCACTCTCATCGTGGCAGACGAAGGCTCCTATCTGAGTTATCTGGAGGGGTGTACGGCTCCTATGCGTGATGAGAATCAGCTTCACGCGGCGGTGGTGGAAATAGTGGTGATGGCGGATGCGGAGGTGAAATACTCTACGGTGCAGAATTGGTATCCCGGAGATGCTCAAGGACGTGGAGGAATCTGGAATCTTGTGACCAAGCGCGGGATATGCAAGGGTGCCGGCAGCCGTCTTTTCTGGACTCAGGTCGAAACCGGTTCCGCCATAACCTGGAAATATCCGAGTACCATTCTCAAGGGAGACAATTCCGTTTCAGAATTCTATTCAGTAGCTGTCACGAACAATTACCAGCAGGCAGATACCGGAACCAAAATGATACACATCGGGAAGAATACCCGCAGTCGTATAGTCAGCAAGGGAATCTCCGCAGGTCATAGTCAGAACAGTTACCGCGGTATGGTCAAAGTCCTTCCTGGGGCGGACAATGCCAGAAACTACTCGCAGTGCGACTCCCTTCTTCTGGGTGACAAGTGCGGTGCGCACACCTTTCCAGTGATAGATAACAGAAATGTTACATCGGTGATGGAGCACGAGGCCACCACCTCTAAAATCAATGAGAATCAGCTCTTTTACTGCCGTCAGAGAGGAATTCCAGAAGAGGAAGCGGTGGAACTCATCATTAATGGATATACTAAGGAAGTAATAAACAAACTGCCGATGGAATTTGCCGTAGAAGCCCAGAAACTTCTGCAACTTTCCCTGGAAGGGAGCATCGGGTAGATAAAAATATAAGCGAAATGTTGTCAATCAGGAATCTCCACGCATCGACAGGCGATAAGGAAATACTAAAGGGAATAAATCTTGAGGTCAAGGCGGGTGAGGTGCACGCCATAATGGGACCTAACGGTGCCGGAAAATCGACTCTTTCCGCTGTGCTGGCCGGTAGGGATACATTTGCCGTCACTTCGGGGGAGGTCGATTTTGATGGGAGGAATCTTCTGAAGATGTCCCCCGAAGAGCGTTCCTGGGCAGGAATGTTCCTTGGTTTTCAGTATCCGACGGAAATACCTGGAGTTACTAATGTGAACTTTATGAGAAGCGCTGTCAATGAGCATAGAAAGCATAAGGGATTGGAAGTTCTCAGCGCCGCCGCGTTCCTGAAATTGATGCGGGAGAAAATGTCCATAGTGGAAATGGATTCCTCATTCTCTTCCAGAGGGGTGAACGTGGGCTTTTCGGGAGGAGAGAAAAAACGCAATGAAATTTTCCAGATGGCTATGCTGGAACCGCGACTTGCCATATTGGATGAGACAGACAGCGGACTGGACGTGGATGCCCTCAGAATCGTGGCTACCGGGGTGAACAGGCTCAGGCGTCCGGATAATGCCATCATAGTGATAACCCATTACCAGCGGCTTCTGGATTACATAGTGCCTGATGTCGTACACG
>JAGHUZ010000080.1 GCA_018064575.1 Candidatus Minthomonas equi | reverse complement strand
AAGCATATCTTATCATAAGAATTTCAGTGATTTTGTGTAATGGTGACAAAATTTAATTTAGGGAATGTCTGTGATTGTTTGTGTAACCTTCTGAATTTACATAACTGGTTAACATTTGTAAAGTTTAGAATGTAAACAGCTCGATTTCCTTTCTGGACCAATTCTCGCAAACTTTCGTATATTTGCACTTGAATACCGACGAGGAATATGGTGGGATTATCTTCTATACATATCAGCGATTACTCTTATGTTCTCCCTGAGGAACGAATAGCGAAGTATCCTTTGGAAAATCGTGACTCTTCAAAATTGCTTATATATAAAGGTGATAAAATCGAGGAGAGTATTTTTTCAGATATTCCCTCCTATCTCCCCTTTCCTTCAACAATGGTGTTCAATGACACCAAAGTGATTCCAGCCAGACTATTTTTCAGAAAAGAGTCCGGTGCAATCATAGAAATTTTCTGTCTTGAACCACATAATCCTTCCGATTACGCATTATCTTTCTCATCCAAGGAGTCATCCGTATGGAAAACGATAGTCGGTAATGCCAGAAAATGGAAATCCGGAACACTCCACTTGATAATTCCTGAAAACAATCAGGAACTGAAAAAACTTGATTTACGTGCAAATCTCGTCGAAAAGGTGGATAACAGCTATCTTGTCCAGTTCACCTGGTCTACGGGGGTGCCTTTTTCTGAAGTTATTGAAAAATGCGGAAATATACCAATACCTCCATACTTGAATCGGGAAACAGAGAGTATTGATACTGAACGCTATCAGACTCTATACGCCAAATATCGCGGATCAGTGGCCGCACCAACGGCTGGGCTCCATTTTACCGACAGGGAATTGACTGAAATAGAACGGATGGGCATACGCAGACAGGAAGTGTGCCTGCACGTGGGAGCTGGAACTTTTCTACCTGTAAAAAGCGATTCCATTTCCGGACACATAATGCATAGCGAACCATTTGCCGTAACCAAAGATTTCGTAAATATCCTTGCCAATCTTTCGGAAGATGAAATGGTCACAGCAGTAGGGACCACCTCAGTAAGAACTCTGGAATCCCTTTATTTCATAGGTGTGCATATTCTGGAGCATATTTCTGAAGACTTTTCTGCCCTGACTAACGTTTCTCAATGGGAGCCATACGATAGGGAATACCCCTATACGTTGAAAGAATCGATGAATGCCATATACAAATATATGGAAAGTCATTCACTTGATACACTTGGAGCACGGACGCAAATTATCATAGTTCCTGGATATTCTTTTAAGATAGTGGACGCTATGGTGACCAATTTTCATCAACCTCAGAGTACTCTGCTACTTTTGATTGCCGCCTTCATAGGAGAAGATTGGAGACGTGTTTATGAATATGCCTTGAAAAACGATTTCCGCTTCCTAAGTTATGGAGACAGTTCGCTTCTTTTCAGAAAAAAATGCTAAAACTAAACCTAATATAATAAAGTGAATTACACCAAACTGTTTGACGAAATACGACCATACAATGAAGCGGAGTCCCTGGCGGCATTCAAACGTATCGCTGCTTCCGAGCTGCTACCTCGTATAGTCGGAACTGTTCTTCCTTCCAAAACGCCTGAAGAAGTGCGTAAAATACTGGAAAATCTTTCATCAATTGACGAATATCAGTCCGAAGTAATGATTTCCGTTATGGAAACCATCATATCCAAAACGACAGCAGGTGTCTCTTTTTCAGGATTGGAGAATGTAAAGGATGGAAAAACACATATTTTGCTTTCAGGTCATCGGGATATTATTCTGGATCCTGCCATTCTAGCCTATATTTTCCATAAAAATGGGCTCCCTTTTACAGAAATAGCCGTTGGGGACAACCTATTGGGTTCATCCTTGATTAGAGATTTGATGTTTTCCAACAGGATGATAAAAGTCATCCGCTCCGGTGATACCAGAGCCAAATATGTAGCCTCTACAGTCCTGTCAGAATACCTTAGACGAAAAGTCGTAGGAGGAGAAAGGTCTGTATGGATAGCTCACAGAGGCGGAAGGACCAAAGACGGCAATGATACTACCGGTCAAGGGGTTCTCAAGATGCTTTCAATGAGTTATGGAAAGGATTTTGACAGGGCATATAAGGAAATGAGCATCATTCCCATCTCAATATCATATGAATTCGAGTCATGTGATTTTTTGAAAGCCAGAGAGTTATATTACACAAAACGTGGGCCTTATGTAAAAATGAAGGACGAAGACCTGAACAGTATGAAAACCGGCATAATCCAGCAAAAAGGACGCGTTCATTTTCATTTCGCACCGGTGGTTTCAGATGAGGAAATAGAAAGTTGTAACGGTATCCACGTAAATGAAAGAATTACATCACTCAGATATAAAATCGACAAGACGATTCAAGGTAATTTCAAACTGTGGCCTAATAATTACATAGCATACGATATTCTCAAGTCATCCGATAAGTATGCTTCTGAATACACATCAAAACAGAGGAAAATCTTTGATGAATATATGTCCAGTGGTCTGAATAAACTTGTCAGCGATGATTCGTCTATGGAAATGTCCGAACTGAGGGAATTATTCCTTCTTATTTATGCAAATCCAGTCATAAACCGAGAAAGATTGACATAGCCCGCTTCAACACAATTTATATTATGTTAGATAAGGTGCTCTTCTTTCCATTTGCGATAAAACTCGGGTGTATAAGGAACAAGCTGGTACTCTCTATCCAGAAATACCTGAACCGAATGTCCGAATGCCAGAAGTTCATCATTCTTATCAGAATGAATTTCGTAGTCGAAGACTATTTTGGCGCTGTGTGTCTCTTTATAAAAAATGTCCACGCGGGCCGTATCTCCATAAAGCAATGGCTTGACAAACCTGAAATCAAGTTCTACGATTGGCGCATAAAAACCATTATTGAAAATGGTCATATAATCTAGCCCCCATCTCCTTCCGAAATCTTCCCTGGCATCATCGAAATAAAGAACATATGAGCCGTGCCAGGTAATCTGAACCGAATCCACTTCACTGAAACGCACCTTAATGGGGCACGAAGCGCACAGCAAGGCATCTGAATTGTCCGGTTTTCTCCTTGATTTCATGCCGTATTCTATGAGTAAAGACCACCATTAATGGAAATCACCTCTCCAGTAACGTATGACGCCTCGGGTGAAGCCAAAAAACCGACTACAGCAGCCACCTCTTCAGGATGACCGAAGCGGTTCATAGGTACTGTGGCCTTGAGTGCGGCTTCATCCAGGTCCTTAGTCATATCTGTGGCTATGAATCCGGGGGCTACAGCATTAACTGTCACCCCTCTTCTAGCTACTTCTTGAGCGATTGCCTTGGTCGCTCCGATAACCGCAGCCTTCGATGCAGAATAGTTCGCCTGTCCCGGAAGACCTTTAAGACCTGAAAGAGATGCCACCGTGACGATTCTCCCGTATCTCTTGGTAAGCATATTCTTGAGAACACGGCGTGTGACATAATAAAAACCATTTATGGTTGTATCAGTAACTTTATGCCACTGCTCATCCGTCATAAATACTATCAATGAATCCGCCCGGACGCCTGCATTGTTGACCAGAACCTCAATATATTCCTCAGGATGTGCTTCACTCCATCTGTTCAGGGCTGCATCCACTTGCTGTGGATTGGAAACGTCGAACTGCAACAATTCGCAATCCATTCCTTTTTCACGAACCAGAGCAGCGGTTTCCTCAGCCGCTTCCCTATTGGATACATAGTTGATTATAAGGTTATAACCACGGCCGGCAAGTTCCTGGCAAACCGCCCTTCCGATTCCTCTTGAACCTCCAGTAACGAGTGCGTATTTCATAGTTGGAAATAATATAATTTTTAATGCCCAAAGATATAAATACTTTTTGTATTATATTTGTTTGGCTAATGTAATCTGTTTCAGTATGCAAAAATTACTCCTATGGACTACCCTTATAGTAATATCCGTCACTATCACAGGGTGTTCTAACAAAAACAACTGTACGGAACTTTATCTAGATGAGAGTGCTTCCATCGAACGACGCGTGGATGACCTTATATCCAGACTGACCTTAGAAGAGAAAATAGGACTTATGCGAAGCCTCTCCCCTTCCATCGAGCGTCTGGATATCGACAAGTATTATCACGGAAACGAAGCCCTCCACGGAGTGGTAAGACCAGGACGCTTTACAGTTTATCCTCAGGCGATAGGTCTTGCGGCTATGTGGAACCCTGCACTTGTTGAAGAAATTGCAGGAACCATATCTGATGAAGCCAGAGCGAAATGGAATGCCCTCGACCAGGGTAGGAATCAGAATCTCGCCTTTGCCGATGTCCTCACATTTTGGTCCCCCACCGTCAATATGGCACGAGATCCTCGCTGGGGACGTACAGCCGAAACCTATGGGGAATACCCCTTCCTTACCGGACAGCCCGGTGCTGCTTTTGTCCGTGGTTTACAGGGATATGACAAACGTTACCTCAAGGTAGTTTCAACTCCGAAACATTTCACGGCAAACAATGAAGAGCACAATCGTTTCGAATGTAATGCAGAAATCCCGGAAAAAATGCTCCGTGAGTATTTCCTTCCGGCATTTGAAGCCTGTATCACTGAAGGACACGCCCAGTCCATAATGGCAGCATACAACAAAATCAACGGGATGCCCTGTTCCTGCAGTCACTTTTTGCTTACTGATTTGATTCGCGGAGAATGGGGATTTGACGGTTATGTCGTATCCGACTGCGGAGGCATATCCAATCTTCATTCCGCTCATAAATATGCCAAAACCAGAGAGGAGGCAGCGGCTCTTGCCATCAAGGCTGGCCTTGACCTCGAGTGTGGTGACGATATCTACATAGAGCCCCTGCATGAGGCATATGAAAAAGGAATGGTCAGCATTGAAGATATAGATTTAGCCGTCCGCAGGATTCTCACAGCCAGAATGAGACTCGGCCTCTTTGACAATCCTGAGCACAATCCATATGCCCGGATTCCCGAGTCCGTAATTGGATGCGCCAAGCATCAGGAACTTGCGCTCAAGGCAGCACGTGAATCCATTGTTCTTCTTAAAAACGACGGCATACTCCCCCTTGACAGAAAAGATATGAAAAAGGTAGCAGTATTAGGCATTAACGCTGACAAATGTGTTCTTGGAGACTATTCCGGTGTACCTACTATTCTTCCTGTAAGCATTTTTCAGGGAGTAAAGGACATTTGCGGTGATGAGGTGGAAGTGGTTTCCGTTCCCTGGTCCTCCGCAGGGAACGGACTGGAATTGATGACTGAAGATGCTTTCCCGGATGGCATAAAGGCGGAATATTACAATGATATGCACTGGAAGAACAAGACGCTTGAGCGCAAGGAAAGTATGCTTTATTTCGAACCGGACAATCAGGCACCCGACCCGCTTGTCCCGGTACACGATATGTCAGCACGCTGGAGCGGTGATTTCATCGCCGAAGCTGGCGGCCGTTACGGATTCAAGTTGGAACAGTTCGGAGGGACCTGTATCGTATCCATCGACGGAAAGCAAGTTATGGGTGACGATTTTCCTGATGACTGTGAGCTGAATTTCAGCAAAGGAAGCAGGCATCATCTTGTTGTGGAATTACGGAATGCACGCGATTACTGTCTCTTAAAACTTAATTGGAGTAAGCCCGGAAGCCATTCCGAAGAAGTATTCGCCAAAGCTGTTAATGCCGCGAGGCAGAGTGACGTGGTAATAGCCGCCATGGGATATAACAAGACAATAGAAAGGGAAGGTCTTGACCGGGAAGCCCTCAATCTCCCTGCAGACCAGCAGGAGTTTCTCAAGGCCATCAGAGCTGTGAATCCTAACGTCATTCTTGTACTTGTTGCAGGCAATTCACTGTCCCTCAATTGGGAAGACGAGAATCTCCCCGCCATCGTGGAATCCTGGTACGGTGGAGAGTTCGGTGGCCGTGCGGTGGCTGAAGTCCTCTTCGGTGAATATAATCCATCCGGCAAGCTTCCCTTGACTTTCTATCGTGGAGTTGAGCAGCTTCCTCCTTTCAATGATTATCAGGTCAGCAACGGACGCAC
>JAGHUZ010000232.1 GCA_018064575.1 Candidatus Minthomonas equi | reverse complement strand
TTGAACGTCCTGTCACGTCATCTGACTTGATGGGCAGGGTTTCCTGCAGGATGTTGGATGCACCGAAGGCTTCGAGAGCCCATACTTCCATTTCTCCGAATCTTTGTCCACCGAACTGGGCTTTACCGCCAAGAGGCTGCTGGGTAATCAGTGAGTAGGGACCGATGGAACGTGCGTGCAGCTTGTCATCGACCATATGACCCAGTTTGATGAAGTAGGTGACTCCGACAGTGGCCGGCTGGTCGAACTGTTCGCCTGTGCCGCCGTCGCGGAGGAATGTCTTGCCGTAGCGTGGAATTCCTGCCTCGTCAGTGTACTTGCAGATGTCTTCGAGGGATGCCCTGTCGAAGATAGGGGTGGCGAATTTCAGTCCCAGTTCCTTTCCCGCCCATCCGAGAACCGCTTCATATATCTGACCGAGGTTCATACGGGAAGGTACGCCCAGAGGATTGAGGACAATGTCCACGATGGAACCGTCCGAGAGGAAAGGCATATCTTCGTCCTTGACGATTTTGGCTACGATGCCTTTGTTTCCGTGACGTCCAGCCATTTTGTCTCCGACTCTGATTTTTCTCTTCTTGGCTACATAAACCTTGGCAAGTTTCATAATGCCGGAAGGAAGTTCATCTCCGATGGTATATTTATACTTGATGCGTTTGAGTTTGGCGTCAAGTTCCTTATATGCCAGCAGGTAATTGTTGATGAGCTTCTTTATCAGTTCGTTCGTCTTCTTGTCGGAAGTCCATTTTACCGGATTTATGTCCACGTAGTTGATGGATTCGAGTTTTGCTCTGGAAGGTGTTTCACCCTTGGGGATGATTTCTGCACCGTATATGTCATAGAGACCGGCACATTTCTTACCGTCGATGAGGACCATCATCTTGTCAATGAAGACTTTCTTCAAATCTGCTGTGTCTTTTTCGAAGTCCTGTTCAGCTTTCGTTATTTCAGGTTTTACGTTGTTCTTTCCGCGACGCGAGTTTTCTTTGGCAACTCTTTCAAAGAGTTCCGTCTTTATGATGGTACCGGAAAGGGACGGAGATGCCTTCAGTGAGGCGTCTTTTACGTCACCTGCCTTGTCACCGAAGATGGCACGCAGAAGTTTTTCTTCCGGTGAAGGGTCGCTTTCTCCCTTGGGGGTGATTTTACCGATGAGGATGTCTCCAGGCTCGACATCGGCACCGACACGTATGATACCGTTCTTGTCCAAATCCTTGGTGGCTTCTTCACTGACATTGGGGATGTCGGATGTGAGTTCCTCCATACCGCGTTTGGTGTCACGTACTTCCAGAATGTATTCATCGACGTGAATGGAGGTGTAGATGTCCTCGCGGAGAATTCTTTCGGAGAGAACGATGGCATCCTCGAAGTTGTACCCTTTCCAAGGCATATAAGCCACTTTAAGATTTCTTCCCAAAGCGAGTTCTCCATTCTGGGTGGCATATCCTTCGGTCAATATCTGACCGGGCTTGACAGTCTGTCCCTTTCTGACGATAGGACTCAGGTGAATGGAAGTACTTTGGTTAGTTTTACGATACTGGGGGAGGGTGTAAACGGTGATTTCAGGGGCGAAGCTGACGAATTTTTCATCTTCGCTTCTTTCGTATCTGATGTGGATTTCGCGTGCATCGACATATACGACTTCACCTTTGCCTTCAGCGATAATCTGTGTTCTGGAATCGAGGGCGACCGCTGCCTCGAGACCGGTACCTACGATAGGCGCTTCAGGCTTGATGATGGGAACGGCCTGGCGCATCATATTGGAACCCATAAGTGCGCGGTTGGCGTCATCGTGTTCTAGGAACGGAATGAGTGACGCGGCGATGGATGCTATTTGGTTCGGAGCGACATCCATATAGTGAACCTGATCTTTGGTTACGACGGGGTAGTCGGCTTCGAAACGGCATTTGATTCGGTTATCCAGAATTTCTCCGTTATCATCGATTTTTACATTGGCCTGAGCCACCATCTTGTCTTCTTCCTCTTCCGCACTCATATACAGGTATCCGTTGGCACTCATATCGACCTTTCCGTCCTGAACTTTGCGGTAGGGGGTTTCTATGAATCCGAGATTATTTATGCGGGCATAGATGCAGAGTGAAGAAATAAGACCGATATTGGGCCCTTCAGGAGTTTCGATGGGGCAGAGTCGTCCGTAATGGGTATAGTGTACGTCCCTGACTTCGAATCCCGCCCTGTCTCTGGAAAGACCTCCGGGGCCAAGGGCTGAAAGACGGCGCTTGTGAGTCATCTCCGCCAGTGGATTGGTCTGGTCCATAAATTGTGAAAGCTGGCTCGTTCCGAAGAATGAGTTGATTATGGAGGAGAGTGTCTTGGCATTGATGAGGTCGGTGGGAACGAATACTTCATTATCCCTTACGTTCATCTTTTCCCTGATGGTTCTGGCCATTCGTGTCAGACCTACGGTGAACTGATTTGCCAACTGTTCGCCTACAGTCCTGATACGACGGTTGGAAAGATGGTCGATATCATCTATCGAAGCCTTTCCGTTAATCATCATAATAAGGTATTTGATGATGGCGATGATGTCCTGTTTTGTCAATACCCTGACTTCAGGAGGCGTATCAAGAGAGAGTTTCTTGTTGAGACGGTAGCGGCCTACGTTACCGAGGTCATATCTCTTGTCCGAGAAGAACAGTTTGTCGATTACG
>JAGHUZ010000098.1 GCA_018064575.1 Candidatus Minthomonas equi | reverse complement strand
GTTCTAAGGCTCATATAAGTATCATTTTCATGCGAAGATACTATATTTCCTAGAATTTATGAAATTATTTAACAAATAATTCCCAATATTTAAGAAAGACTGAAAGCCGGTCCGTAGTCTAGCCCTCCCGGAATTCGCAACCGAAAATTTTGAAGGAATGACTACCTGGAAGAATTCTCAGTATCTTAAACGCATATGTATGCACAGGTGAATCCGTATATGTAATAGCCGCCTAATGATGTGTGTTTTGTGGCTCCAGAGAGAGAGAACTTATTGAGACACACTCGCCGCTGACGGCAAATTCCTTTCTGCAGCCGTTTTTCCCGGTCCGTCAATGGCGAAGAAAATGGTCCGGCAGGATTGGGGCAACTGGCCGCTCAAGGCATACTTCCCTATGACATACAACGGTTTCTATAATGAAGGACCGGAATGGATAGGCCGCTCTATCGCGGAGAGTGTCAAGGCAGTCAGTGACAAAGCCGCCGTCTATGCGGGGCTTATGTTCCCCGACATCAAAGGTGAAAATCTGGAAAAAGCCCTCGACGCTGCCTATGACAACGGCGCATCCGGGGTTTCATTTTTCGCCGGACCGGATGACGCCGGTCTCGAAAGATTCAAGGCTTATTTGGAAGAACATAATTACAAACCTCTGAGATAAGAATCCGGGGGATGGCGCACAGATAACCTTTGAAGTTGTTCTCCGGAAGAATTTCTATCGATTTGCAGGCATTGTCCGACAATTCCTCAAGTTTCTTTTGTGCCGAAGGAATCCCTCCGTTTTCGAGAACGAATGATTTTATCTGCTTGATAATGGAGCGGTTCTTTTCTCCGAAAGCATCCGTTACGTCTATTCCGGAAAGCAGGGTCAGAATCTTACCCTTTTCCTCAAGCGCATTGTCGAGGGCACAGAGCAGAGGAATAGTGATTTTCCTTTCAGCGATGTCACAGTCACTGTCCTTTCCTATGGTTTTTGAATCTGAATAATCGAGTATATCGTCCCGCATCTGGAAAAGAAGTCCCAGATGGAATGCATATTCACGCAATGCCTCCAACTGTCTTTCTCCGCCTCCCACAGCCATCGCCGCAGAAACTATGGAAGAGACGAAAAGTGAAGCAGTCTTACATCGTATGATTTCCAGATAATCCTCCAGAGTGGTATCCAGTTTTTCCGCTTTGTCCATCTGCAGGATTTCTCCTGAGGCGAGGTCTCCGATGGTTCCGCTGAACAGTTCCATAATCCTCATATTCCCGACTTTGACCAGAAGGCTGACAGCCCTTGAAAGCCAATAGTCACCCATCAGGACCGATGCTCCCTGCGAAAAGAGCGAACGTACTGTCGCAGCTCCCCGCCTCATATCACTCTCATCCACCACATCATCGTGAAGCAATGTGGCGGTATGAATGATTTCAGAAACGGCAGCACAAGTTACAGCATCCTCATTAATTCCCTTTCCCAGGGATGAGGCAGCGCACAAAGCCAGAAGCGGACGCAGTTTTTTTCCTGAATGTTCGAACAGATACCCGTTTATAGTATTCAGCAGTTCATTTCCGGAATGTAAAGTCGAGACCGTCAATGCCTCGAAAGATTCCCATTCGGCGGATATTTCATTCTTGATGGACTCGGTCAGATGCATAGCAGCGTCCTAATCAGAACATCAAACCAACCGAAATTTCCAGTCCACGCATTTTGGCATCTTCAAATGCATGCGGCAGGAATCCGGAATCCTTGAACAATTTGTTGAAATTCCAATTGTATTTGGCAGAAATCTGGAGTCTCCAGAACTCGACTCCTATTCCGGCTCCGACACCACCCATAAAATAATTTGTATCTCCGGACAGAACTTCAATGTGCTTCCCTGCAGCATCCTCCCACTTGAATCTGTTGAATAGCGTAAAGCCTATGAAAGGGGATACCTGCGCATATATTCTGAATCCGTTGAAATCGGGTCCCCACTGTATATTGAGGGGAATGTAAAGGTGTCCGTTATAGAGTGTCCCATCGAGACCGGAATTGAACACCCTGGCACTGGTTCCCGCCTGAAAATATAGCAGTTCGGGCTGAATCGCGAAAAAAAGCGGAAGTTTGGCCTTGAATGCCAGACCGACATTGAAACCGGTATTATCGCGAAGGTCGACATCTTTTATACCGTTCAAGCCGGTCACTCCCGAATAGTTCAGTCCGGCCTTGATTCCCCAGGAAGTTTTCTTCCCGTTGTCCCAAGCCGACAATGATGTCATAGCGGATGCCAATAATACAAGCGAAAGAGTCACTGAAAGAAAAGAGCGTGACATTACAGTATGCTTTGTAGTTTTTCCACTATCTGAGCCTTGGTGGCTGCTCCCACCATACGTTCCTTAAGTTCTCCTCCCTTGAAGAAAAGAAGGGTGGGTATATTTCTGATTCCGAATTTGAGAGGTAGATCATCGACCTCGTCCACATTGCATTTGGCGACAAGGCACTTGCCTTCATATTCTTCAGACAGTTCTTCGACTATCGGAGATATCATCTTGCACGGGCCGCACCACGGAGCCCAGAAATCGAGTAATACAGGCACCGATGACCCTGCTACCATTTCCTCAAAATTAGAATCGTTGATTTCCATCATAATATTTATGTTTTAAAAGAAAAAAACAAGCCCAAGGTCCACTCCACGGAGTTTCCCTGTTTCATTTTTATAAAAATCCGTAATGTTCCAATTATACCTGCACTGAATCTGGAAGTGCCACAGGTCGATTCCTCCTCCCACACCGAATCCTGCCTGAAAACTGTTCACCGCCTTATTACCTTCCGATGAGAGGGGAAGGTCGAGGTAAGGGGTAACACAGAGAAACGGTCTTATCAATACTAAATCGAGGCCGACTTGAAAATTGACCGGTATTTCCAGCATCGTCCGGTCATACTTGTATATGTAATTCAGTTCCGGCTGCACTGCCATCCCCGAAACTGGAAGATAGATATTCAGTGCGACACCTCCGCCACCGCCCTTCAGGGTAGGAGCATCTGCAGATGAAAGCCCGGCAGTCTGATATGTTCCCCTCACTCCTACCTTTCCCCATCCGAAAGCAAATGCACTTTCCGATGCAGTCAAGGTCAACACAGATATCAGCGTAAACAGAACTATCCTTTTCATAATACGGTAAACATTTCGCGAAGATAATCATTTTTTCCTCTCACCCTCCCGCGAAATCACATTCTCGCAAGATGAACAGTCAAATGTGACCTTGAACACTTTTCCATTGTTCGAGAGGAACAGAGGTATGGCCCGCTCCCCTTTTTTCTGCCGCGGGCACAATCCAAG
>JAGHUZ010000035.1 GCA_018064575.1 Candidatus Minthomonas equi | reverse complement strand
TAACTGCAGCCCGCAATGTGTGATGCATTGCGGGTTGCATTGTTTTTATGAGCTGTCATAAGTTGCTGACTATAAGTTTATAAGATTTGTTTTTAGCTGGCAAAATGGGGTGGGTTACGGCAACAAAAAAGCACCGGCAACTGGGTTGCTAGCGCTTCGATGCGGTGAGGACAAGATTCGAACTTGCGGTAGGGTTACCCCTACGGCAGTTTAGCAAACTGCTGGTTTCAGCCACTCACCCACCTCACCGTAGATATGTGTCGAAAACGGATTGCAAAGGTAGAAAAGAATAGTTAATATCCAAATACTTTGTCGAATTATTTGGAAACGGTTTCCATCGACACCCCTTCGATTCCTGCTGCTTCCAGTGCTGTGACAAGAGTTTCCGCTTCACTTCTGGAACTGAAAGGACCGACTATGTAAATGATTTGGTCTTCCTCTATGGATTTAGCCAAATCCTTGGTGCAGGTGGAACTGATGATGGTCTTGGCTGCGGAAGGAAGCCCGTCGGGGTAACCGTTGAGGGTGACATTGTATGACTGACCTGCATCTGCTTTCTGTTCCAGACGTGCTGTCTGAACCTTTATTCCCTTGCCATCTTTATATGCAGTGAGAAAAGCCTGTGAAAAACCTTTCGCTTTGACTTTGGAAACCGCTTTGGTCGCTTCTTCGTAGCTTCTGAAGGCACCTGCGGAGCAGATGAACTGGCTGCCGGATTTCCTTACGAAAACAGGGGTGATACCCTTGAAGCGCGCGGCTGTAGGATACGATGAAAGAACTGCCATCCGAATCTGGTAGATAATACCTTCGGAAATCACCTCTTCGGGGGCGAATTCGGTTTCCTCCTGAATTCTGAAAGTGTAGTTGAAGACCGGTTCCGGAATTCTGGTGGTCATTTCAGGGGCTGACGCTGGCTCGTTCCTTGAGAAATGGAAAGAAGGGGAGGGCTGATGCTGTTCTGCCGGATGCTCCTTCTGAACATTCACCTCAGGGGGAATGATACCCTTTTTCAGCAGTTCCATCTCCGCCTTTTTCACTGCCTCAGTGGCAGCGTCAAGTTTCTCTTTGGTCTGGGATGACTGTATTTCGAGGCTTGTGATTTCTTTGGAAATGGTGCGGGACTGTTCTTGTGACGATGCACGTTCATAGTCTGCACGTCGCGCATTCAAAGAGGAAAGCATATCCTGATACGATTTCTGTATGTCTCGCATTCCGGTAACGGCGGCGATGTATCCGGCTGTCTGGCTGTCCTCCTGAACTTTGGCACTTGTTTTCGTTTCTTTGACGGGGGATGGTGAATCCGCAGGTTCGAGACGGGCGATTTTCTGAATTTCTGACAAGTCGGAGATGGAGGTCTTTATGGGATTGCTGTCAAACTCCATTACGTAGATGTCTGTGGTGCCGTTTCCTGCATTCCGGGTGGAGACCAGAACGGTCCAATTGCCGCCAGGTGTATCACAGTAGAAAATGTCATCAGCGGTGGAGGAGTAGGGGAAGCCGAGATTTTCCGGAGTGCCCCAGGCCTTGGTGTCCTCGTCCCATCGGGATACGAATACGTCATATCCACCGATGCCGGGATGACCATTGGATGCAAACCACATCGTACTGCCGTCTGCACTGACGAAAGGATGGATTTCGTCTCCGGAAGTGTTGATGCCCTCGATGGGCTCGGGTGCAGACCATTGTGTGCCTTCCTCCCTTGTTATTGAAAATATATCAAAGTCTCCGCCTGCTCCCTGGGCGGAATATACCATCACGTCTCCTTTCCCGAAAAAGGTACAATTCTGAACATCCGATTTCTGCGATACGAGTACGTTGGGAATGGAAACCCATTCTCCTGAAAGTGCGGGAATCCAAAGGGGAAATTCCGTCACGGGAACATTCTTCTTGGCATTTGTATGTGGTTTGGATGCATAGAGGAGGAAATTGATGCCGTTGTCATTCAGCATAGATGCCTGCTGTATTTTGAACAGTTCGGTGGAGTCCGTCGTCAATTCTGCCGCCTTACGGTATAATTCGGCAGCTTCCTCGAATCTGTATTCCCTGTGCAATTGATTCGCCCTGTTGAAGGTGTCTCCCTGTCCTCGAACGGATGCGGGAAACGCCAGCGTACAGGCTAAAACGAATGTAAAATATATCCTAATCTTCATTTTGTCAAACGTTAACCGAACAAAAATACTATAAATACTTCATATATTGGAAAAAAATCGTACTTTTGTACCCCTTATTTTAGGAGTATTGAAATAACTAACTATTAAATCATCGATATGCAAAGCAAAGGAGCCATAAAAGTTACGGCATTTTTAATCGCACTGGCTTGTGTGTACGCATTGTCGTTCACATTTGTGTCAGGTAATCAGGAGAAGAAAGCTGCCAGGTATGCAGAGGCGGCGGTAGAAGCAGCGAAGTTGTCTCCTTCATTCTCGAACGTTTCCGATTTGGACAAGGCATTTTATCTGGATTCCGTCGCCAAAGAGGCGAACAGGTATTACCTGGATTCCATCTCCACGGAAAAAGTTTATTTCGGACTGACCTATAAGAATGTAAAGGAAAAGGAAATAAACCTCGGTCTGGACTTGAAGGGCGGTATGAACGTAATGCTTCAAGTGGAATTGAGAGCGCTGGTGGAAGCTTTGGCCGACCATAATCCTTCTCCCGAATTTGCACAGGCATTGAATCTGGCCACCTCCAGAGAGACGGCTTCACGCTCCGATTACATCACACTTTTCGAAGAGGCTTGGAACGAAGTCGCTCCCAATCAGAAACTTTCGCAGATATTCGGAACATATTCAATGCGTGAGAAAATCAAACCGGAGAGCACGAATTCAGAAGTTATCAAAGTCATCCGTGATGAAGCAGAGAGTGCAGTGGCCAATTCCTTCAATGTGCTCCGTAACCGTATCGACCGTTTCGGTGTAGCGTCTCCGAACATCCAGCGTATTGGCAATACCGGCCGTATCCTCGTCGAACTTCCCGGTGTAAAGGAACCCGAACGTGTAAGAAAACTTCTTCAGGGTACTGCCTCCCTCGAATTCTGGACGACATACGAGAATCAGGAAGTATTGCCTGCTTTGACCAGCGCGAATGCCGTCATCAGGGATTATCTCGCTGCGAATGCCGCTCCTGCCGGGCAGCCTGCTGAAGAGACAGCCGCTCCGGCATCGGAATCAGCCGACAGCACGGCGGCTCTCGTATCTGACGCCGGACAGACAGAAGACATTTCCGCACAGGAGGAAGCATTCTCGAAGAACAACCCTTTGTTCTATGTGCTCCAGCCAAGTATGTATAACGGTCAGGCTATGCCCGGACCCTGTGTAGGTATGGCTCATTATAAAGATACCGCCAAGGTTAACAGTTATCTGGCTCTTCCTCAGGTACAGGCTCTTCTTCCCGCGGGGCTCAGACTTATGTGGGGTGTAAAACCTTCGGAGCAGATTAAGGACGGTTCCTATTTCGAACTTATTGCCATCAAGGTGTCCACCAATGACGGTATGGCGCCCCTTGACGGCGGAGTGATTACAGATGCCAGAATGTCCTATGCGAATACAGGCGGTTCTCCTGAAGTGGATATGGCAATGGACGCTGAAGGCGCCCGCGTATGGGCCCGTCTTACATCGGACAATATCGGCAAGTGCATAGCCATCGTTCTTGACGGACTGGTATATTCTTACCCGAGGGTTAACAGTGAAATATCAGGCGGACGTTCCCAGATTACAGGTAACTTCACTATCGAAGAGGCGGAAGACCTTGCCAACGTGCTCAAGTCAGGAAAGCTTCCCGCCCCTGCAAGCATCGTTCAGGAACAGGTGGTAGGCCCTTCACTCGGTAGTGAATCCATCAATGCCGGTATGATTTCCTTTATCATCGCGTTCTGTCTTGTCCTTCTCTATATGCTCCTGTTCTATCAGGGTGCAGGTGTCGCTGCCGATATCGCACTTTTGTGCAACGTTCTCTTCCTGATGGGTGCTCTTGTGTCCTTCGGTGCAGTTCTCACCCTCCCCGGTATCGCAGGTCTGGTGCTGACTCTCGGTATGGCGGTTGACTCCAATGTCATCATCTATGAGCGCATCAAGGAGGAACTCCGTGCAGGCAAGTCTCTTCGTCTCGCCATCGAGGACGGTTACAAGAATGCTTACTCCGCCATTATCGACGGTAACGTGACCACTATACTTACCGGTCTTATCCTCTTCTTCTTCGGCTCCGGTCCTGTTCAGGGATTCGCCACCACACTTGTAGTCGGTATAGTTACGTCACTTCTGACCTCTATTTTCATCACCCGTCTCATCTTCGAGGCCAGGCTTGAGAAGAACAAACCCATCAAGTTCTTTACGAACGCTACCAAGAACTGGATGCAGAACACCCATATCGATTTTATCCAGTCCAGAAAAGTGGCCTATATCGTTTCAGGTATTCTGATTCTCGCTTCCATTGTTTCGATGTCCACCAAGGGCTTCACCTATGGTGTCGATTTTACCGGTGGTCGTACATATGTGGTCAGATTCGATACCAACGTTACCGCTGAAGATGTCAGGGCTGCGGTATTGGCAGAATTCGAAGGTTCTGCGGAGGTTAAGCAGTTCGGAGGTGACAGCCAGATGAAAATTACCACCACTTATAAGATTCAGGACAATTCATCTGAAGTGGATGCCGAAGTCGATGGAAAACTTTACAATGCATTGAAGGGATTCTTCGCGACTCCTCTCGATTTCGCTCAGTTTACATCTACCATTGATAATCCCAACGGTATCATCAGTTCCGATAAGGTGGGTCCTACCATTGCCAATGATATCAAGAGAGATGCAGTCATCGCAGTTATTCTCGCCCTCATCGTAATCTTCGGCTATATAGCCATAAGATTTAAAGGTGCTGCCTGGGGTGCCGGTGGTGTAGCCGCTCTGGCTCACGATGCCATAATCGTAATCGGATTCTTCTCCATTTTCTCCGGAATCCTTCCCTTCACACTTGACGTGGATCAGACGTTTATCGCTGCGGTTCTGACCATCATCGGTTATTCCATTAACGATACCGTGGTAATTTTCGACCGTATGCGTGAATACAAGGCGCTCTATCCCAAGCGTGAATTCAAGCAGACCATAAATGATGCTTTGAACAGCACCCTCGCCCGTACGGTGAATACTTCAGGTACCACCATCGTCGTTATGCTTGCCATTGCCATCTTCGGCGGTGCAGTCATAAGAGGTATGGCCGTAGCTCTCTGTCTTGGTGTAATTATCGGTACATATTCGTCACTGTTTATCAGTGCACCCGTTATGTATGACATTACGTTGAAGAAAGAAAAGAAGAAAGCTGCCTTGAAAAAGTAACGGCAGTTCGAGTATATGAAAAATAAGGAGGCGGTCTTTCGAGGCCGCCTCCTTATTTAGTATCTATGGATGTTGGCTTACATCATTCCGCCCATTCCGGGATTCATCGCGGGAACTGCGGGAGTCTCTTCCTTCTTGTCAGCGAGGACACATTCAGTGGTCAGGAACATTCCTG
>JAGHUZ010000065.1 GCA_018064575.1 Candidatus Minthomonas equi | reverse complement strand
CTTTCCCGACATTCTCGATATAATCCAGTTCCGGTGAAAGAATGCGGCAACGGGCACTGAGAATCCGCACCTGCTCTGTGGAAAGGCTCTTCCGGGCTGTTCCTGACATTATCAAAAACTTCCTGCCAGAGACATTTTCCAATTCCACGACATCGGTCACGAAATGTTCCATCTGTTCCATAGAGACAGGTACTACTGTCCTGCTGTTCCTTTCCAATGACTGCATCAAGGCTTCGCGGTCCTGCTGTGATGACACAGAATCCTGACACACGAGTGCAAACACGCTCCCGATAAACAGCATCCTGTTAGTATGACAAAGCGGGTTACCGGACCGGTCTACAGCATCGAACACCACGGATGAATATCCCATCTGCTTGCAGAAATCAGCCAGAACCTTCTCGGATGTTCGCGCAGAACGGCAGGCGTATGCGATTTTGGCATCCCGGTCCAAAACCATACTCTGCGTCCCTTCGAGATACTGCTCCTCCACATCCCAATGCGTCAGGTCCACTACTCTCCTGATGGAGAAATTCTGGCGTATGGCATCGATGAACTCGCTCTTACGCTCCGCTCTGCGGTTAGCCATAGCCATTGGATATATGACAAGCGTTCCGTCCCGATGTGTCGAGAACCATCCGCGCGGATACAGGGAATCGGGAGTATGGGGGATTACGGTATCCTCTGCCATAACCACCGTGACCCCGTTAGCCTTAAGCAGGGAGACAGCGGACATAAATTCCCTGAGGGCATTTTCCTGGATGTTCTCTCCGAATCCTTTCCGCTGAAAGGAACTGTCCCCTGCCGCCTGATTATTGAAACCGAAACGGACAGGCTTCACCATAAATACTTTTGTAGTCTGCATTGATTCCTGAATCTTGATTGTTTCTCACCTTATTATTTCACCGTACTTGGGCACCGGCACCTGACGCACGATAAATACCTTGTCCGCCCTGCGCAATTTTTTCGGGACGGGAATGGAACACGCCACCCCCTGCTGCGCCGTCTGCACCGGAACAAGGTCCACCCTGATTTCAGGGATGTCGAACTCCAAAACGCCTGTCGTGGGCCCGATAATCATCATATGTTCGCCTACGGCAATAGGGCAGGCCTCCACCTTGATTTCAGCCACTCCTATGTTAGAGAAATAATTATTGACCTTCCCGATATACTGTTTGCGCGTAGTCGCGCTGTTCCCGTAGATATTGCACCATTCCCCGAGTCTGGCTCCCTGGTAATAACCGTCCCAAAACCCGCGGTTGAAGACGGTCGCCAGACGGGTCTTGAGTGATTCTTTCTGTCCATCGGAATAAGTACCGGCACAAACCGCATCCACCCCTTCACGATACGCTTCCACCACAGTCTTCACATACTCGGCACTGCGGGCACGCCCTTCTATCTTAAGGACGGAGACCCCCGCCTCCAGTATTACATCGAGAAATCCTATGGTGCACAAATCCTTCGGAGACATAATGTACTTGTTGTCTATGACCATACGGTTTCCTGTTTCAAGGTCGGTAACCTCATATCCGCGACGGCACATCTGCATACAGGACCCCCTGTTGGCGGAATGACCGTTATCGTGAAGACTGAGATAGCATTTTCCCGACACGGCCATACACAGAGCCCCGTGGCAGAACATCTCGATTCGCACCTGCTTTCCGGAAGGACCGCAGATATTTTCTTTCCTTATGGCTTCGGATATCCGCTTCACCTGCCCCATATTGAGTTCACGAGCCAGAACTATGACATCCGCGAACTGAGCATAGAAGCGGAGAGACTCTATATTGGAAATGCTGAGCTGGGTCGAAATATGAACTTCGAGACCTATCTTGCGGGCATACGTTATCACTGCCATATCGGAAGCTATGACGGCCGACACGCCTGCCTCCACCGCTGCATCCAGAGTGCGGTATGCACGCTCCAGGTCTTCGTTATACAGCGTTATGTTCAGAGTGAGATAACTCCTCACGCCGTTTTCGGAACATATTCTGACGATTTCCGGAAGGTCGCCCAAGAGGAAATTGTTGGCGGAATGGGAACGCATATTGAGATTCTCCACTCCGAAATAGACAGAGCCGGCACCTCCTTGAATGGCAGCCATCAGACATTCGAAACATCCGGCCGGAGCCATTATTTCAGGAATGCTTTCCATTTTCCTTTCCATCACTTTTTACGATAGGTTATCCTGACGGCGTACTCTTTGAGCCCGGCATACCCGGCCTCTGAAAGGCTGAGCGGCTTGAGGGCATATAATGCGCGGTTATAATATTCTTCTATAGCCATTTCCGCAAGACGGCGGATTCCGAGTTCATCATACATAGCCATCATCTCCCTTATCTTTTCGGGAGCCTCAGATGCGGGCATTTCCATTATTTTGAAAATCTTCTCCCGCTGCAGTTCCGAAGCGCGGGAAAGTGATTCGACCAGAAGCCAGCTTTTCTTATTGTTCGTTATATCTCCGCCTGTATTTTTTCCGAAAACCTTCGAGTCCCCATATACATCCAGATAATCATCGGTAATCTGAAAGGCTATTCCCAGCATCCAGCCGTAATCATACAGGGCCTGAGCCGATTTCCTATCCGCCCCGGCCAGGATGGCCCCCATTCTGGCTGCACAGGCGATGAGCGCGGAGGTCTTAAGCCCTATCATCATGATATAGTCCTTCATCGGTATCGCCGGGATATCTTCGAAATCCATATCGTATTGCTGTCCCTCACAGACCTGCGCCGCGGTACGGTTGAAGAGGTTCAGTACAGCCGGAAGTTTCTCCTCCCCTGCGTGGCACAACCACTCATAGGCCTTGATGGACATTACGTCGCCTGAGAGAATCGCGGTGTTCTCATTCCACTTTTTGTGCACCGTCTCGTGACCGCGCCGCATATCGGCCTTGTCCATAATGTCGTCGTGCAGAAGGGTGAAAGCGTGGAAAATCTCCAGCGCAAGTGCGGGTGTCAGAACGGAATCATCCAATTCATCCTTGAACAGAGAATAGGTCAGCAGGCAGAGCGCCGGCCTTATCCGCTTCCCGCCTATCGACACTATATAGTCGATAGGGTCATATAAACCGGCAGGTTCAGCCTTCAGGGAGCGGGAATCAATCCCCTTACGGACAGCATCAAAAATATCGTCAAGTGATTTCATAAACTCAAATAGCTTTCAAAAGGCAAAAGTACATCTTTTTTATTATTTTCGCACCGTGAAAAAAGGTACGGCGACAGTCATTAAAAATACCGGAAAGGATTATCTGCTTTCCGAGCTTCCAGAATGGAATCCCTTTCCTGCCGTCATTCGCGGAAGAATGAGACTCAAAGGACTGCACACTACAAATCCTGTGGCCGTAGGAGACATCGTGGAATATGAAGCGGAGGAAGACTCCGCCGCTGTGGCCGCCATCATCAGGGTACTTCCCCGGAAAAATTACATCATCAGAAAATCCGTGAACCTTTCGCGGGAA
>JAGHUZ010000138.1 GCA_018064575.1 Candidatus Minthomonas equi | reverse complement strand
AGGCAATACTATCCGAAGGAACTGATTTCTCTGATGGGGGTAGTGACTCAGGAATCGATACTTTTCAATGACACCGTTTATAACAACATAACTTTCGGAATGGAGAATGTGCCCCGTGAAAAGGTGATTCAGGCCGCCAAAATAGCCAATGCCGATGAGTTCATCGTTCAGATGGAGAATGGATATGATACGAATATAGGTGATAGAGGCTCCAAACTCTCGGGCGGCCAGAGACAGCGACTTGCCATAGCGCGTGCAGTCTTGAAGAACCCTCCGATTCTGATATTGGATGAAGCTACTTCCGCTCTGGATACGGAGAGCGAACGGCTGGTTCAGGATGCTTTGACCAAACTGATGAAGAACAGAACCTCCATTGTAATCGCACACCGTCTCTCCACTATCCAGCATGCAGATGAGATATTGGTCATCAGGGAAGGTTCCATCATCGAGAGAGGCAGTCATTCCGAATTGATAGGTGCGAACGGGATGTATCGCCATTTATGTGAAATGCAGACATTTTGATGACAATGACTGAAAATAAATCATTCAATAAAATCCTGGAAAACAGTTTCAAGACCAACTGGAATTTTCCTGCGTTGTCAGATTATCGCGGTAATACGCTTTATTATCGTGACGTGGCTTTAAAAATCGAAAAACTTCACATCGTTTTTGAGGCTGCCGGACTCAAACCCGATGACAAGGTGGCATTGTGCTCACGGAATCAAGCCCACTGGGGAGTCTGTTTTCTGGCAGCCATTACATATGGTGCGGTTCCTGTGCCGATAATGCATGAGTTCAAGAGCAGCAGCATCCATTTTCTGGTGAATCATTCCGAGGCCAAAATCCTGTTCGTGGGAAGTGGTATCTGGGAAGGACTCAGTCAGAGTGAGATGCCAGGGCTGGCGTGTGTGGTCAGGATGGAGGATTTTTCCTTATTGGGAGATGTCCCTTCCAATCTGAAAGAAACCTATGATACATTGAATGTCCTTTTCGGACAGAAATTTCCGCGTGATTTCGATACAGATTCCATAAATTATTATTCGGATAAGCCTGAGGAACTGGCGTTGATAAATTATACATCCGGTACTTCCGGGTTTTCAAAGGGTGTGATGATTCCATATCGGGCTCTGTATTCAAATTATCTTTTTGCCGAATGGTCCCAGCCTCAGATGAAATCAGGTGAAAATGTCGTGGCGATGCTGCCTTCTGCCCATATGTACGGGATGATGTATGAATTTCTGTTTCCCATAGCGAAAGGAGGACACGTTCATTTCCTTACCCGTTTGCCGACTCCCAAAATCATAAAGGATTCGATGGCGGAACTCAAACCCTCGTATGTGATATCCGTCCCCCTGGTCATAGAGAAGATTTACAAGAAACAGCTTGAACCGATTATCAGAAAGTATGGCCTGAAGTATCTGCTTCATTTCCCGTTCCTTGAAAAAGCCATCAAGACGAGAATCGTCAATGAACTGGATGGTGTGTTCGGAAATCATTTCTCTGAAATCATTATCGGAGGTGCGGCATTCAACAAGGAAGCCGAAGCCTTTTTCAAGAGTGTCGGATTCCGTTATACGGTCGGGTATGGAATGACGGAATGCGCTCCTATTATCGCTTACGCAAGGTGGAATGAACAGAAACTTTTTTCCTGCGGAAAAGCAGCTCCCCGTATGGAAATTAAAATTGACAGTCCCGATTCCGTTCACGTGCCGGGAGAAATTCTGACAAGGGGTGATAATGTTTTTTTGGGATATTACAAGAATGAAGAGGCGACGAGCGCGGCCTTTACGGA
>JAGHUZ010000036.1 GCA_018064575.1 Candidatus Minthomonas equi | reverse complement strand
AGTGCAGCTGCCCAAAGAAAAACAATAGGAATTCTAAAGCAAATAGGTGAACTTTAAATTTTTTAACAAATATATTAAAAAATAAGACTGATAAATTACGTTAATTAAAAAAAATCACTCTATCTTTACACAGAAATTTTAAAACAAAAACCTATGGAAGTTAAAAAATCTCCAAAAGCTGACCTCCAAAAAACAAAATTGCTATTTACTGAGGTTGGTCTGCTAGTTTCCATCGGGATAGTTCTTGCCGCTTTTGAATGGAAATCATACGATAAAGCAGAGAATGTTTTCGCCGAGGAGACAAAAGTAGAAATAGAGGAAGAAATCATACCTGTAACGACGGAAACACCTCCACCTCCTCCGGAAACAGCTAAGATTCCTGTACTTTCCGACCAGATAGATATCGTCGATGACAATATTGAAGTGGATGAAGACCTCTTCGTAAGTCTCGAAGATAACTCTAGTATGGGTGTAGAGATTATGGACTACAAGACGGAAGTCGAGGAAGAAGTCGTTGAAGAGGAAGCCATTCCTTTCGCACTAGTTGAAGAAAAACCTTCATTTATGGGCGGAGACCCCAATACATTTTCAAAATGGATTGGAGAACACCTCAAATATCCTGAAGTAGCTCGCGAAAACGGTGTATCGGGAAGAGTAATTCTTCAATTCACGATAGAAACAGACGGTACTCTTACTAATGTTAAAGTACTTCGTGGCGTGGATTCTTCACTTGACAAGGAAGCTGTACGCGTAGTATCATCATCTCCAAAATGGACTCCTGGAAAACAGAGAGACAGAGCGGTAAGGGTATCATATAACTTCCCAGTTGTATTCCAGTTGAGATAATTTGAATGTTTGATAGTTAAGGCTGTCTTTTGACAGCCTTTTTTTTTGAAATGGAAAAAGCTATTGTTATTTCAGTAATTGAAAAGGGTAATGATATCAATAAAGTCAACGAGTATCTCGATGAACTGGAATTTTTGGCAGAAACGGCAGGGGCGCATAGTGTTAAACGATTTACACAAAAACTGGATAAGAGGCTTTCAACGACATATTTGGGTTCGGGTAAGATTCAGGAGATAAAAGAATTCATCGAAGAAAATGAAATAGAACTCGTAATTTTCGATGACGAACTGTCTCCTTCACAACTGAGAAATCTTGATAAAATTCTGAACTGCAAGATACTTGACAGAACTAATCTTATTCTGGACATATTCGCACAAAGGGCACAGACAGCTTATGCTAAAACACAAGTAGAACTGGCTCAATATCAATACCTTCTTCCAAGGCTAACAAGAATGTGGACTCATCTCGAAAGACAGAGGGGCGGTATAGGAATGAGAGGACCGGGGGAAAGCCAGATAGAAAGCGACCGTAGAATTATTCTGGAAAAAATAAGCAAACTGAAACAGGAACTGGTTAAAATAGACAGACAGATGAAATCCCAGCGAGGTAATCGGGGAGGGATGGTAAGATTATCTCTGGTAGGTTACACTAATGCTGGAAAGAGCACCTTGATGAATCTGCTTGCCAAGAGCGAAGTTTTCGCAGAAAACAAATTGTTCGCAACACTTGACACTACAGTAAGAAAAGTAGTTATAGAAAAGGTCCCATTCCTTTTATCAGATACGGTGGGATTTATTCGAAAACTGCCTACGCAGCTGGTGGAATCATTTAAGAGTACTCTGGATGAAGTTAGGGAAGCAGATGCTCTGATACACGTAGTCGATATATCACATCCTGGTTTTGAAGATCAAATAAGGGTGGTGAAACAAACTCTTTCTGAAATAGGCGCAGGAGATAAACCAGTCTATCAGGTATTCAACAAAATAGATGCCTACAAACATAAGGAACTGGGAGAATATGATTTCGAAGAAAAAACCAGGGAAAACATTACACTGGAAGAACTTAAACAGAGCTGGATTTCGAAAGAAAATACACCGTGCATATTTATCTCAGCCAAAGAAAAAATGAATGTGGACAAACTGAAAAATGACATTTATAAAATGGTGGCAGAAATTCATTCAGGAAGATATCCAATCAATAATTTCCTATGGTAAAAGCTTATTCTAAAAAAGCCGCCCGGTAATTCCGAACGGCTTTTTCATTTATCATAAAAACTTCCTTAATCCTGGAATTTGGCACACAGATATTCCCTGTTCAGTCTGGCAATATTCGAAACTGATACAGCCTTGGGACATTCCATCTGACAAGCCTGAGTATTGGTACAAGCCCCGAAGCCCAATTCATCCATCTTGGCTACCATAGCCTTGGCACGTCTGGCAGCTTCAACCTTTCCCTGAGGAAGGAGAGCCAAAGAGCTGACTCTGGCGGAAACAAACAACATAGCTGACCCATTCTTGCAAGTGGCCACACAAGCACCGCATCCCACGCAAGCAGATGCATCCATACTCAAATCAGAATTCTTTTTGGGAATTGGTATAGAATTGGCATCAGGCGCTGAACCGGCATTGACGGAAATAAATCCACCTGCCTGTAGAATCTGGTCGAAAGCGCCTCTGTTTACCACAAGATCCTTTATGACAGGAAAACCGGCGCTTCTCCAAGGTTCTACGGTAATGGTTTCACCATCCTTGAAAAGACGCATATAAAGCTGACAGGTAGTAGCCTCGTGACCGGGACCGTGAGCGCGTCCGTTTATATAAAGGGAACACATTCCACATATACCTTCACGGCAGTCGTGATCAAAAGCGATGGGACCGGATGACTTGCAACCTTTATTAAGCGCTACGGGATCATTTCCTTCCCTGATTAACTGATCATTAAGAATGTCCATCATCTCCAGAAATGATGTATCAGGAGAGATTCCGGTAACGGAATAAGTTTCAAAATGACCTTTATCTTTTGCGTTTTTCTGACGCCATACTTTAAGTTTAAAATCCATAATCTTCTCTCCTTATCAATTAGTCTTTATAATTACGTGTTGAAGGTTTTACAAACTCGAAATTAAGATCTTCTTTATGAAGAACCGGTTCAGTACCCTCGCCTTTGTATTCCCAGGCCGAAACATATGCGAAATTCACATCATCTCGCTTGGTTTCACCCTCTTCAGTCTGCATTTCAACCCTGAAATGACCTCCGCAGGATTCCATTCTATTAAGAGCATCGCGTGCCATAAGATCACCTATGACGAAGAAGTCAGCAAGACGTAAGGCCTTTTCAAGTTCCTGATTGAATTCTGTCTCCGTTCCAGGTACATACACATCAGACCAGAATTCCTTCTGAAGTTTTTCAATTTCGACAATGGCTTTTTTCAAACCTTCCTCACAACGTGCCATTCCAACATATTCCCACATTATGTTTCCAAGTTTCTTGTGGAAATAATCAACAGTTTGTTTACCTTTTATGTTAAGGATTTTTTCAAGACGGTCTTTAACGTTCTTTTCAGCCTCAGCAAATTCAGGAGCATTAATATCTGTCTTAGGCACTTGAATCAGATGTGAAAGATAATCTCCTATAGTATAAGGA
>JAGHUZ010000246.1 GCA_018064575.1 Candidatus Minthomonas equi | reverse complement strand
GTACATAACAACACCAGAAACGCCTTGGATGCCAGACTCATCACCGACGGTTATGATTCCCTCAACGGCCAAAGACGCAGTCGCACTCTGGCAGAAGACCCTGTCATCTCGAAAATGTCTCCTAAAGAACTGGCCAGGGCCATAGACAATATGAGACAAATGATGGAAAAAGCGGCACAGGAACTGGACTTCACCTCTGCGGCTCAATACCGTGACCGGATGTACGAATTGATTTCCCTACATCCCTGACACATCAGAACTTCACATCCAGCATCATTTTAAGGACGAACTTGTTTCTCTCCGAATCACCGGGATAGGAGGTCCAGGAAGTTTTCAAAGATACTTTCAACCATTCGAGAGGATGCACCGTACCGAAAAGATACACACTATACCCCCTTCCGTAAATTGACGGGACAGAAAATGTACCATACAAATCCCTTTCATAACAGTAAATTCTATTTTCCCATTCATCCACATGAAATGCACTCCCGCGCAGATACAGATTCCATGCTCCCGAAGGGGCGGCATACCCGACTTCCTGATACACGAGAAAACCGGCTTTTCCCAATACAGACATCTCCGCTCTGGAGGAGGTGGAAAAACCGGTATCGAAGTGTCCTGCGTAACTCAGACGGGCAGTATATTTAATATTTTCAATATAATTCTTCCGATATAAAGCGCACAGCAGTGAAAGAGTGTTGGAGCGACTTACCTTCCACTCCCCCTCCGCCTTGATTTTCAATGTCCTAGAGCCGGCTTCGATGCCATAGCGTTCGATGGGATGATACGCCAGGTCAGCCATTCCGGTCAGGGTAAAATCGCGCAATGCATTCCATTTCACGTTAACGAGTGCGCCGTGTTCATTATAACATCCGGAGGAGGAGGTATATGCACCGCTGTGAGGAGCTATATAGTCCTGAGGATAATGGCGTGCCAAGAAAGAACATTCAAGAAAATGTGTGAACGAAAAAGTCCCGCCGCCCAGAAAAGCGGGATGCATCGCTGCATCCACGGCACCTTCAGCGAAAAGTCTCCCATAGGTTCTTCCGATTCTTACCGGCACCAAAATATCCATTGACCAATTGCTCCACCATCCGTCATATTTCTGAAGAATGTCATACGAATGCTTCTTGCGTCCATCCTTATGGTCGAAGGAATATGTCACTCCATTCAGCCCCATCTTGAATTTTGAAGACTTCCATATAAGAGCGCCACCGGCCATCCGTTCCCTCATTCCGTATCTGGCATCCACTTGAGTCTCTGTAATATGCTTGCCGTCATCAGGTCTCGTATAATAATACACCGAATCACATCGGGCATCCACTGCATTATCCGAATAGAACGCAGTAAATTCAAAACGTTTTCCGAAGGAGATGGTAAAACCGGCGCCTCTGCAGAAATTCTGTTCCGTTGTAGAAGAATATGGTGTAATGCTGCCCGGATTCCTGATTATGGAAGACGGAACTCCCATAACTGAAAACGAAAATCCGTTCCAGGCAGTAAGTCCCTGTCCGAGTCTGACCGAATAATCTCCTGCCACCGCACGCTTCAGAACCACAGGGAAGTGTCCACGGCGCATCAGAGGCAGATTCGAGGCCGTTATATGAAAGGACAGGAAATCGGGATAAAAGCTCCGTTCCCCAGCATCCTGCTCCGCGGTCATCCCCCACTCGAGATGTTCCCCCCACTCCCCTTTGTATCGAAGATATCCATAATCCGGGAACGAATACCGTCCCCTTATTCTGGTCCATACTCTTTTTTTCTTTTCAGCCTGCGGCAATTCTCCACTGACGGTAATCAGCGGAGAGATGACTTCCACCGTCACTGTATTGAAACCGTCCACCAGTGCAAGTTCCCCAAGTGAAAGAATTTCCCCATTCACCTGCCTGTATTCCAGCAGGCTGGCCACTTGGAATGTTGTCAGGCACAAAAGAGACCTCAATTCATCCTCAGTCGCCACATTGATATTCAGGGGATGCTCCATCAGGGCACAAAGCTGCTCCGTCAGTTCTTCGGCATTTGATTCCCCATTTTCACCCAATTGTTCCAGCAGAGCCACCACAGCCGGTGGCAAGTCCTGCGAACGGGCATTGCCCGGATGGGACAGGACAAAAAGCAGGAGGACTGCCACCCGGATGAGTGCAGTCCTCTGTCTTATTTTCCTCTCCGCCTCATTTCTTCCCTTCATCATACTTATGTCATTTGTTTCAATTCATATCAATTCGTCTTGAATTTGAACTTGATTTCCTTGAGTTCCCGGTTGGCCTTGTCTATCTTCGAGGCCAGTTCCTTCTTGAAAGACTTTATTTTTTCCATCATTGTGGAATCGCCTGCGGCTATTATCTGCGCCGCGAAAATCGCAGCATTTTTAGCACCGTCAAGTGCCATCGTCGCCACAGGAATACCGGAAGGCATCTGGAGAATGGAAAGTACGGAGTCCCATCCGTCCATAGAATTGGAAGACTTGACAGGGACACCGATAACAGGTACAGGAGTGTATGCAGCTATTACTCCGGGAAGATGTGCCGCTCCACCAGCTCCCGCTATGATGACCTTGATTCCACGTTCCTGAGCGGCAGTAGCGAATTCCATAACCTGCACCGGAACACGGTGTGCTGAAAGTGCATTAATTTCAAAAGGTATTTCCATCGAATCCAGGAATTCGGCAGCGGCCTTCATCACAGGCATATCCGAAGTACTCCCCATTATTATCGAAACCAAAGGTGTCATATCCGTATTATTTTTTAATTTTGTGCATCAAAGTTAACACAAAAACTATGGAACACATCAAACTTCACGACAAATTTTTCAAACCTTACATCCAGAGTCAAGTTATCGAATTGTCTGTCAAGAAAGTAGCAGACCAGCTCAACGATGATTACAGATCAGTGGACACTCCGATGGTTCTCGTGACATTGAACGGCGCCTTTATGTTCGCATCCGGACTTCTGCGCTACACTGATTTCAAGTGCGAGATGGCATTCATCAAGGTCAGTTCGTACACAGGGACCAGCACTTCAGGAAACGTGACCGAGGTCATAGGTCTGGATCGCAGTGTAAAAGGACGCCATATCATAATCGTGGAGGATATCGTTGATTCCGGAATCACTATGAAAAATCTGAAGACAAAGCTCATAGAAGAGGGTGCCGCTTCCGTAACGATTGCGTGCCTGTTCTTCAAGCCTGGTGCTTTCAGATTCGCCGACACCTTGAAGATAGAATACAAGGCGATGGACATCGGAAATGAATTCATCGTCGGCTACGGGCTTGATTACGACCAGCTCGGACGTGAACTTCAGGACATCTGGGTAGTGGACCCTGACTACAACGGAGAAGATGGAAATTGGAAATGATTTCATTCATAACCTCAACTATGACTAAATACTACATTTTGTTCGGCCCTCCAGGAGCCGGAAAAGGAACGCAGGCAGGAACGCTTGCCAAGGATTATAATCTCAAGCACATCTCAACCGGAGAACTCCTCCGCGCTGAAATCGCAGCCGGAACCGAGCTCGGCATACAGGCGAAAGAACTTATCGCCGCAGGCAGACTTGTTCCGGATACCGTAGTGGAAGGAATGATAAAGTCAGCTTTCGAAACGGTGAAAGGATATGACGGATTCCTTCTGGATGGATTTCCAAGAAACATTTCCCAGGCCAAGGACCTTGATGACATTCTCGCCGGCCGGGGAGAATCCGTAACCGCTGTCATCTCAATTATGATAAGCGATGAAATGATAAGGGAACGCATCAAACATCGCGCTGCCATCGAAGGGCGTGCCGATGATGCTTCCGATGAGACCATCACCAACAGAATCGACACCTACCACTCGCAGACAGAACCACTGATTCAGTACTACAAAGAGTGCGGAAAATATCACGAAGCCAACGGAACCGGGACCATCGAAGAGGTCTATGCCCGTCTCAAAGCGATAATGTAAACAGGTACGGTACCGACCTATACTCTTTAAGGAGCAGTAAGGATTATTCCCTTACTGCTTCTTTTTTATCTTAAGGGTCATACCGGGATATATCCTGGACTTGCTGCTAAGGCCATTAAGTCTCATCAGGCTCTGAACCGAGACACCGCTGAACTTCGAAGCGATAACCGAAAGACTGTCACCCTTCTTTACCTTGTATGTAACATATCCTCCAGAAGAAGATGTCCCAACCGAAGATGACGAAGATACAGAAGAGGATGAGCCACCGGAAGGTTTGCCATTGGGATATACGACTATTCTCTGCCCTATCTTCAGATTGCTCTTGACACCGTTCCAGCGTTGCAAATCGGAAACTCTGACCCCATATTTCTTCGCGATATGAGTCAATGTCTCTCCTGACTTGACCTTGTGAACTATTTCAGCCGCCTTGCTGCTTGATGCCGCAGAAATATTTTTAACCGCCGTGACATTGAAATACACGGAATCATTCCAAGTGTAAATACTGTCGCTGTATTCCATAAAACGTGGAGTATATGAAACGGGAAGGCGAAGAATATATGACTTGGAAGAACTTCCTGGAATGATATCCTGTACGTATTGAGGATTATGGTATTTCAATTCATCATTGGGAATTCCGACGAAGTGAGTCACCTGTTCGAAATGAAGCATCTGGTCTATGTTCAGCGTATCGAGCACGGCTGGCAGAGGAGCCGGTACAGGATTCATATTATGCTCCTTATAATATGACAGCATATAAAGAGCCGCCACGAATGAAGGGACATATCCCCTGGTTTCCTTAGGCAGATATCTGTAAACATCCCAGAAGTCCGTTCCTCCACCGGAACGCTTGATAGCCTTGTTTACATTCCCGGCACCACAGTTATATGAGGCTATGGCCAGAGACCAATCCCCAAAAATCAAATAAGAATCCCTGAGATACTTGGCCGCCGCATCAGCTGCCTTTTCCACATCCAGACGTTCATCCACATAAGTCGTCACTTCCAGACCGTAACGCTTTCCCGTCCGGAGCATAAACTGCCACATTCCTTTGGCTCCCGCCCTTGAAACGGCAGTGGGATTAAGAGCGGATTCTATTATCGCCATAGTCTTGAGTTCCAAAGGCAGATGATACCTGTCGAACACTTCTTCGAAAATCGGCATATAATAAGCGGCCAGTCCGAGAACCGATTCCATCTTGGTCTTGTGTTTCTGGGTATAAGCTACAAGATAGTTTCTGACTATTTCATTATACGGAATTTTTATAAACGAATTCATCCTGCGAAGCCTCTCAATATATATAGAGTCCGGAGTATCGGAAGCCAGAATGATGGAATCGAAATCAGTATCGTCAATAATGGTATTGACCAAATCCCTCTGCTTGTAATACAAAGCCAAAAGGGTATCCCTATCATATCTTCCGGCATCATCGAATGCAGCCTCGTAGAACTCCCCTTCAGGAACTTCGAACTGCCTTTTCTCTTCATCAGCGCTCATAAGGTTTGTATAAGCTGTCTTCATTTCTTCAAGCTCGTATGAAATCTGTTCCTTTTCAGCCTGCATATGGCTGATGACCGTCTTGAGGGAATCTATCTCCTTCGCCAGGGCTTTTTTGCTTTTGAAATGTTGTCCGTTGGCTGCAATAAGTGACACAAATGAGAGAAGTAATAACAAAGAGATACGTTTCATAATAAGTCAGAATGATAAATTTAACGATAATCCGTATGCCGGACTTGCTGTAGCATAAGAAGCACCGTTATATGGTTGTATGGGAGTGATGACTGCCGGTGAAAGATTCATCGTCAGGTCATCGTTTATATCGAAATCACTCAGGGTAGCGAACACGTTGGCATCGATTATCTGAAGGATATAGATGGCGAAAGTGGCTATGATTGAATAATTTCTGAGTCTTCGTGCTTGGTCACGATAAAACTTCAGATTATCCGTTGAATAAGAACCGGTGTAATTTCCATTGGGATCGATGGCTTCCAGGTACATCGCACGGAACCTATTGAACTGCAAGTCGTTATAATACCAGCAATATCCAGCCACAGCCAGTCCGGCATAATATATCGGTATTCTCCACCAGTCTCCGAGATATGCCTGTCCGGCACCGGGAAGAAGGGCGGAATAAATAGAGGCCTTGCCCGGATGTATTTTTCTGGTGGTCTTGTAAGATATCACACCATCCAGAACTGATGCCAGATAAAAAGCCCCGGCCGTGGCAAAACCAGCCACACTGGCGATTTTATCGGAATTTTCATTGTACATATTGTGCCTGTAATTGAAATAGGCACCGACTCCTATACCGGCTGCCATACCCCCATAGAATATGGGAAGTTTCTTATAATCACCGTTATAAATTTGTGCAGTACCGGGAAGAATCATTGAAAAAGCCCAGGTCCAACCCACACCGACAGAATCCTTGTGAGCGAGTGAACTGAAATACTTTTTCATCGTAAACTGGTTCGGGTCCGGCTTTCTTGACACCGTATCATTCGGACTTGATGAACCGTCCGGCTGAGAAGTTCCGAACATTCCGCCACCGTTTCCCATTAAACCTCCACCCGCCATATTGTTGAAATCCCTGAACTGTCCATAAGAATTTATGGAGACCAGACACAGGGACAATATGAAGACAGCCAGTTTACGCATTCTCCATCACCTTGAGAAATTCTTCCACTTGAGCGTCATTGTCAAATGAAACAGTAATGCGCCCGCACCCTTTGGCATCGCGCTTAACCGTCACGTTATTGTTGAAAAACTTGCCTATTCTGTCCAAAAGCCGGTAATACGATTCCGGGAGTTCCGGTTCTTCACCGGAGGGTTTATTATCTTCATTTCGGGATAGCAGAAAAGCTTTGATTTTGTCTTCCAATTTGTGCACAGACCATTCCTTCTTTATCGCCATTTCTGAAAAATGTTCCATATCGGACTCTTTTTCAAGGGAAAGAAGACACTTGGCGTGTCCCATAGAAATCAAGCCCTCCCGAAGAGATGACTGGACTGATGCAGGCAGTTTGAGAAGACGCAGAAAATTGGTGACACTTGTACGTTTCTTCCCCACCCTGTCCGCCATCTGTTCCTGCGTAAGATTACATTCCTCTATAAGTCTCTTGA
>JAGHUZ010000231.1 GCA_018064575.1 Candidatus Minthomonas equi | reverse complement strand
GGTACAAGATAGATTATGTACAAGAGTGGAACAGCGGTCTGGCGAAGAAACGCATTGACAGGATGTGCGAACTCCTTCCCGTTCAGGACGCGGGCAGTGTACATATCGATGCGTTCCATACTGCGGCTCCCTTTGAAGACAGGGGAGAGGAGATGTTCCAGCGGGAGTCTTATACACCGCCATTACGATGCTTCGTAACTCATAATTTCGAATCCATCGAGATTATCCCACTACCCATTTCCCTACTATCGGAATCTTCTGAACCAGCACGCAGACCATCGAAACCGTGAAATAGGAGCTGACGGCTGTGAGTATTATCTCCACCGGTGTCGTCATTATACCGAGGCTTCCTTCTGCTCCAATCCCCAAAGTCCCCCTGTACAGCGCAGAGAATAGTCCCAGTGCCAGCATGTGGCAGAGATACATTCCGTAGCTAGTCTTGGATATCGGTAGTACTGCGCGCTGATAGAAGCGTCCGCTGAAGTGGAATTTCCTGAACAGCAGCACCCATCCTATCGTCATCAATGCCACACTGAACGTATTGTAGAACCAGGGCGTTTCCCATACGGCGGCGACCGAACAGTCTCCGCCCGTCGGAAAGATTCCTCCCGAGGACTCCATCACCCTTCTCATAAATCCGCTGACACATACTGCGAACCCGACCAGGAAGCACGTCAGTGCCACAGCCAGTGTCTTTCCCCAACTCATCTCCGACCCGAACTTCCTCAAATACAGTCCAAACAGGAGGTACCCGATGAATCCGCTGAGATAATAGAAAATACCGAATTCGTTCCAGCTGGCTTCGCCCCAAAGAGGATACTTCGCCTGCATCGGAATTCCACCCGGACCGAACACGCATACAGCATCTTTTCCGATGGCCGCCTCACGGATGAAAGGGATGAATGAGGTCAGGAAGCACAGTCCCAGAAAGCACAGCAATTCTTTTCTGCCCACTTTCTCCGCCCACGGAGACAGCAGCGGCATCAGCAGATAAAGCCCAGCAATCATATACACGAACCAGAGGTGCCCCGCCGCATAATTGAAATTCAGTGCCAGGTCTTTGAAGTTCTGCACCGGTTCTCCATATGCCAGCGCATAGACTACAGTCCAGATTACGAACGGAACCAATATTCTCTTGGCTCTCCTTCTGACGAACTCCCGCGTACTGTAGTGTATGGGGAACTGCAAGTAACTCGATGCCACCACGAACACCGGTACGCAGGCGCGGGCGAAACTGTCGAACAGGGCCGCCCAGAGGGCATCTGTCTTTGTCAGTACTAAGGTCCCATCACCACCGAGGTAAAAAGGTTCTGTGCTGTGAACGACCATCACCAGAAAACAGGCGGTGATTCTCATCCAGTCAACCCAAACTTCGCGATTCTTTTCCATTTTATTCGTTTTTAAGCCATATCATCATACTCTGACTGTCTCCGCGGTTGTTCCAGGCGAAGTAGGGGATAAGCCTTATCCCCCTGTTACCCCGGCAGTCTATCGCAGGAATTCCCTTGAGAATGCCGCTTCCGAGAACTGAAACTGTCGCATCACCACAGGGCCTGACAGCCAGTTCCTGAATCTTGCAGCCATTGTCCGGCTCTTCGGCACAGTACACGAGAGGACCTCTGGTGACAGCAGTGGTATTGCGGTTCTCCTCGACACGCTCATCGCAGGTTACATAGCGTACAGGCATCGGAATACTGAGCTCGACGGTGTCACCGTTCTTCCATTTGCGGTCTATCTCCGCAAAGCCATTGACGATGGAGGAATGTACCGGAGTCCCGTTCACCTTGATGATTATGCCGTCATTGCTTTCGTTCAGGCAGGTGTAAAGGCCTCCCGGTATGAAGTTTCCGTTTCCGGCCCAGGTGGGAATCCTGAGCTTGAGTGTGAAGCGGCAGGACCTTGCGGGGTTTATCCTGAGCCTGACATCTCCGCTGAAAGGATAATCCGTATCC
>JAGHUZ010000278.1 GCA_018064575.1 Candidatus Minthomonas equi | reverse complement strand
GACCTTCAGAGAAGAAATATTTCAATGAATATATTCCGAAATTGGTTTGAACATACTTGCAGTTCACTACCCTGGAGATGGTGGAAATGTCGAGTTTCGTTTTTTCCGCGATGTTCTTCAAGACCATAGGTCGGAGTTTGGTTTCGTCTCCGGAAAGGAAAAACTCTTTTTGGAATTCCAGTATGGCGGTCATCGTGTTATACAGAGTGTTGTGTCTCTGTCGGATGGCTTCGACAAACCATTTGGCTGAATCCAATTTCTGTTTTACGAATGAAGCGGCTTCCCTGCCTTCTCTGGTGGACTGGTTAGATGAATTCATCAGGATGTCGGCATATCGTTTATTCACCTTCAGTTCCGGAATCGAAAATTTCGGCATTGTGACGAGGAGGTCGCCATCCTTGTCCTCAAGGACGAAATCGGGAATTATCTGTTGTGTCTGCTCAGAATATGAATCATCGATGTCACCGCCCGGTCGCGGATTCAGATGGATGATTTCTTCTTGAGCGGCCCGCAGCATCTCATCGTTTATGGAAAGTCGGGCCTTGATTTTCTCATAATGTTTCTTTGAAAATTCCTCGAAAAAGTCTGATAGGATTTTTTCTGCCAATTGTCGCTCCGGAGTCTTCTCTTTGGCCCTGATTTGGAGAAGAAGACATTCCTGTAGATTTCTGGCACCGATTCCAACCGGTTCAAATTCCTGTATGATTTTAAGGATGCTTTCGAGCTTCTCAGGAGAAGTTTCGATATTGAGGCGGAAGGAGATGTCATCTGTCAGAGATTCCAAATCTCTTCTGAGGTAACCGTCACTGTCGAGACTTCCTATCAGAAATGATGCAGTTTTCAAGTCATCTCCGCTCAGATTACAGTAACCGAGCTGGTTTTCCAGACTTTGCTGAAAACTTTCCCGTACAGAGAATGTGTTGTACTGAGGTTTGATATCCTTGCTCTGATTGTTTACATACAATTTGTATGAAGGGGGCTGGTCATCGGAAGTGTACTCGCTGAAAGAGACATTTTTAGGGGAAAGGTCATCGCTTTCATCGGTTTCAGCCGATTCTTCGAGGACAGGATTTTCTTCCAGTTCTTTCTGAATCCGCTGTTCGAACTCCTGTATGGGGAGCTCAAGCAGTTTTATCGTTTGAATCTGGATAGGGGAAAGCCCCTGCTGCATTTTCTGATATTGACCCTGCTTCAGCATAACTTCTAATTCCTGTCTGAGTAAATGACAAATGCCTCTCTGACTAAAAATGCCGATGGGTAGGACGGTTTTATTTCAGTCATAAACCTCATCGCGTCGGACTTTGAACGGAAATCTCCGACGGTCACTTTGAAGAAAGGATTTACATATTGGTTATAAACCGGAACGGACGGAAACTGTTCACTGAAACTTTTGACTATTTCACTGGATGCAGTCCGAGAATCCTGGCTGTTATTGAAAAAAATGCGGATTCGCCAGCACATATTCTTCCTTGAGGCATTTCTGTCGATATGACTTTGCATAGCATTGTTCAGGTATGCCGGTGCCGTTACTGCATCTGAAAGTTCTTCCATCATTTTGTCGTACGTGAGGACATTCTGAACCTTAAGTGAATCTTCGTCCTGGGCTGACAGACCCTGGAAGGGGAGAAATGTGAGAAGGAGAAAGGTTATGATATGTATTTGTTTCATCTTGTCAGATATTTTTTTCAGATTAGGTAATTAAGAATCCGGTTAAATTTGATTGCCGAAATTCAAGAGACTTCTGAGAGGGTATTTTTTCAGTTTGAAAAACTTTCGGGTATCTCCGATTCTGAAGCTTATGCCGGCATCTATGGTCAGTTGGCTCAAATCAGGTTTCCTCAGGTCGATTCCGGCACTCAGGATGGACAATGGGTCGGTGATTCTGACATTTATGCAGGCTTCAAGCGTGGCGGAGGATTTCGACAGGACTGTCAGCGGGGCATTTGTCAATGTGAATTCGGCTGCAGGGGTGTTCTTTATGAAAACCTCTCCGGAAACAGCTTCAGCGGAAAGTGGGAGCCGGTTAGGGTTGACAGCAGTGAAAGAAACGCGGATATCAGCTTCAGTCAGGCCGTTAAGGGTTATGTTATTTAGATTTATGTCCCTTATCTCCGGTTCCTGGATTCTGGTACAGCAGCACAGGGTGAAGAATGCCAGAAATGACAGGACTGTTAATTTTCGAAGTGTGCGAAAGACTCTCATACCCGCAAATGTATATAAAATCCAGCGATTTTAGGCCCGTTCAGAGAAAAATCAGGATTTCATACTCGGGTTACTGCCTCTGATACACTGAGATACTGAGCGGTCCGAGGAGGCCTGATTCGAAAGGAGTGGAGTCGGAGAAATAAGACAGAACTCAATATCCAGTCCGTGACTTGTATCGGGATTATTGAATTTCTCCCTGTCCAGACAGTTCTGTGCTGACAGGGGAATGGCTGCACAAAGCAGCAGATAGAGTATGCTTATCTTTTTGAACATATCAGTCAAAGTTAGACATATTGCGCAGATTAATCAAATGTACTGCTTCGCTTTTATAGAGGAAAAAGAAGAAAACCTTTCTATAT
>JAGHUZ010000016.1 GCA_018064575.1 Candidatus Minthomonas equi | reverse complement strand
TCGATGATGGCTACCTTCCCGAGATTTCTTTTACGCTTGGTCGTCTTCTTGGTGAGAATGTGGCTGTGATAAGCGTGTCTTCTCTTCACTTTACCTGTTCCGGTAAGCACAAAACGTTTTTTGGCTGCGGATTTGGTTTTTAGTTTGGGCATTGTTTTAATAATTAAAGTTATACAATAACGGGAGGCATCACCTTCACGGCTTGGCCATCCCCTTTTATTTCTTTCTGTTCGGCGAAAGCATCATTATCATCCTCTTCCCTTCCAGTTTCGGCATCTGTTCCGCCTTCCCGAATTCCTCAAGTTCCACTGCAAAGCGCAATAGAAGTTTTTCACCCTGCTCCGAGAACAGAATGGAACGTCCCTTGAAAAAAACATATGCTTTTACCTTGGAACCCTCCTGAAGGAAATTTTTAGCATGATTCAGCTTAAACTGGAAATCGTGTTCATCCGTCTGCGGTCCGAAGCGAATCTCCTTGATTACGACTTTGCTCGCATTGGACTTCATCTCTTTCGCTTTTTTGCGCTGCTGATAAAGATACTTCTGACAGTCGATTATCTTACACACTGGAGGATCCGCCCTATCGGAAATCAGAACCAGGTCCAATTCCATTTCTTCGGCCATTTTCAGCGCTTGAGGAGTAGGATAGATACCGGGTTCGGGAATATTGTCCCCGACCAGACGAACACTTGGTACTCTGATTTCTTCGTTCGTTTTAGGTCCTTCTTCCTTTTTCGGCGGACGGATACCGTTATGAATACGGTTCTGAGTCTGACCGGCAGTGCCACTCTGGCCAGCTGCTGTATTGTTCGGTCTGAAAGGCGCCGACCCTATATAAGGGCGTTTTTTGTTAGGGGTTGCGATATGAAAATCCGCCTATGATTATATGGTTAATTTATCATTTTTTCTATTTCTTCGGAAATATGGGATATGAATGTCTCTACAGTCATCTGCCCCTTATCCCCTTCTCCCTGCTTACGAAGCGAAACGAGATTTCCCTCCACCTCTTTCTCTCCCACCACCAGCAGATAA
>JAGHUZ010000168.1 GCA_018064575.1 Candidatus Minthomonas equi | reverse complement strand
CTTTACAAATGTGTTCTGTATGATGCCGACCCGAGGCGTGCCGTGCTGAAAGTCATTTCCGTCGAGGGCGGTTTAGGTTTCCATCCCTATTATCTGCATATGGCTGTCGCTCCCACCAAGAATATAGACCGTTTCGAGTGGTTTCTGGAAAAGGCGACCGAGATAGGCGTCGATGAAATTACGCCCTTGCTGTGCGACCATTCCGTACGCAGGGCGCTTAAGCCGGATAGGGAGAAGAGAGTTATTCTGGCAGCGGCCAAGCAGTCGCTCAAGGGAATCGTGCCTCAGTTGAATGATATGATGACGGTGTCGGAATTACTGTCGCGGGCACAGGGGTACGACCTGCGGGGTATAGCTTTCTGTGACCGGGAACTTGTGAATTCGGCGGGGGAAGGGATATCAAGGGTTCATATCACTGATGTTCTTGGAAAACTTGCGGGAGAAGTCACTTCTCCACGTATTCTGATAATGATAGGACCTGAAGGGGATTTCTCCAGGGAGGAACTGTCGGTGGCGGCGGATTCCGCCCTGACTCCGATTTCTCTTGGTGAATCGCGTTTGAGAACGGAGACTGCAGGAGTGATGGCGGTCGCTTCCGTGGCGCTGACAGTCAGGTAGGAGGTATCGCTTGAAGACAGAGAGTTCTTATCGGCCGGAGTACATCGATGCGTAGTATTTTTCGTAATCGCCGGAGGTGATGTTATCCATCCACTCCTGATGGTCGAGGTACCATTTTACGGTTTTTTCGATTCCCTCTTCGAACTGGAGGGAAGGTTCCCAGCCAAGTTCTTTCTGGAGTTTGGTGGAGTCTATGGCATAACGGAGGTCGTGTCCGGCCCTGTCGCTTATGTATGTGATGAGATTCATATCCTCATCTTCGCTGCGTCCCAATAATTTGTCTACAGTCCTTATGAGTACTTTTACGATGTCGATGTTCTTCCATTCGTTGAATCCTCCGATGTTGTAGGTTTCGGCTATGGTTCCTTTATGGAATATCAGGTCGATGGCTCTGGCGTGGTCTTCGACGTAGAGCCAGTCACGGACATTTTCTCCCTTTCCATAGACGGGGAGGGGTTTGCGGTGACGGATGTTGTTAATGAACAGGGGAATGAGCTTTTCGGGGAATTGATAAGGACCGTAGTTGTTGGAGCAGTTGGTGACTATGGTAGGGAGCCCGTAGGTGTCGTGGAATGCCCTTACGAAGTGGTCCGAAGAGGCCTTGGATGCACTGTAGGGGCTGTGGGGCTGGTATTTGAGTTCTTCGGTGAAAAAGGTATTGCCGTAGGCAAGATGATGTTCGCCAGAGGATGCTCTAGTGGTGAAGGGGGGCTCGATTCCTTCGGGGTGGGTCATCTGCAGTGCACCGTAAACTTCGTCGGTGGATATGTGGTAGAACCTTTTGCCTTCGAATTTTTCAGGAAGCGATTCCCAGTAAAGTTTGGCTGCCTGAAGGAGGGAGAGGGTTCCCATAACGTTGGTGCGGGCGAAGGTGAAGGGGTCCTTGATGGAACGGTCTACGTGGCTTTCTGCGGCGAGGTGGATGATTCCGTCCACTTTTTCCTTCTGCATCAGGGCAAATATGGTGTCGAAGTCGCAGATGTCCGCCTTTACGAAACTGTAGTTGGGTCTGTTCTCGATGTCTCTGAGGTTGGTCAGATTACCGGCATAGGTCAGTTTGTCGAGATTGATGATATGGTAATGGGGGTATCGGTTTACGAAGAGGCGTACTACGTGGGAACCGATGAATCCTGCACCTCCCGTTATCAGAATATTTTTCATATATTGCACTGGCTTTTATGTCGGCAAAGTTATAGATATTCTGCAAATTGTATATATTTTTACAGTATGAAAACAATATTAATGGTATTTACCGTCCTTGTGACGGTATGGTCTTGTCAAACCATAAATGAAAACGAGATGTCGAATATTTCAGAAAAAAACGTAACAGATATTCTTGCCGGGCATTCCGCGGATGGGGAGTTATTCGAAAAAGGAGTCCGTCAGTGCGCCGGGATGTGGCGGGATTCGGATGGTACTCCTGAGGACTTCGGGAAGTTCGTGGAGGATTCGTATGTTTCTGACCCTGCCGGGAAAGAAAAACTGTTTATGAAACTTTCCAAGGCGTTCGAGCAGATGAACGGGGCGTATAACCAGATGACTGTCGACCTTCAGAAACCGACTGTTCTGCAAGGTGATGCGCCGGAGGATATAGATTATATCTTCGGCAGTTACAGCCCTTCCGCCCATTTTTACGATGATATGTTCAGCAATAAGGTCGCATTCATTACCGTCCTTAATTTCCCGCATTTCACTTTGAGCGAAAAGAATGATTTGGGGAAGAATTGGAGCAGATTGGAGTGGGCCTATTCGAGGATGGGGGATATGTTCACTTCGAGGGTGCCCGCTTCGGTGCTTCAGGAGGATGCGGCTCAGGTGAGCGCTACGGAGAATTATATAGCCGATTACAATATTATGATGGGGCATCTGCTGACAGAGGACGGACGGAAGATATTTCCGGAAGATATGGTTCTGCTGTCCCATTGGAATCTTCGTGATGAACTGAAGTCGAATTATGCCGATGTTCCGGATGCACATCTCAAGCAGGAGATGATATATAAGGTAATGGAACGTATTGTGCGTCAGGATATTCCCTTCGAGGTCGTCAATAATCCAGGATATGACTGGAATCCGTTCTCGAACAGGACCTGGAAAGACGGAAGGGAGGTGACTTTGGCTCCGGAGGGTGATGGCAGGTATCAGCAGATATTGAATACTTATCATTCGATGTTGGAG
>JAGHUZ010000223.1 GCA_018064575.1 Candidatus Minthomonas equi | reverse complement strand
TATATCATCTTTTTCGGAAAATTCAAAATAAAGTTAAAAAATCCATCTGTTTCTTCATAAACTTTCAACAAGCCGGTCCACTGCTGTAATTCTGTCCGTGTATGCTTTTTTCAGACGTTTAACGGCATCATCGAATGGCAGGGTTTCATCACCATTATCCCGACTTGTGGTATTCCATTTCTTTACAGTATATCTGGCCGAACGGAGGATTTCCGAAGCGATGGCATCTATTTCGGGGATTACCGCCTCGAAGTCGGCTTTGGATTCCCGCCACTTTTCTTTCAGTCTGGACACGAATACCGGATCCTTGAACAGATAACCATACCACAGCGCCTTGCTCTTGTTAAGGTATTTCGTGACATCGGGTCTGAAAGTGGTTCTGTCGAAATCCCAGACAGGACCTGCCTTGAGCTTACCCAGGCAGTCCTTGTAACAATGGCTGCTGTATGGGTCATCTGCAGGACCTGCGTATTCCGCCAGTTCGTGAACCAGAAAATAATCGATGAACGAATCTATGTCCAGAACATCTTCATATTCACGGGCTGCGAGTCTGTCCTCATCGACAAGCATATCTTCGAGACCATTGATAAAGTCCCTGATATACGATAACTGGACATCCTGCACATCTTCATCGGGTGATTTCAGCAGTACAGGCAGATTCCGATGTTTTGACCTGAATTTGAAAGTTTCGTCGTAATGGTTGTCGATTTCCAGAAGATAGCCTCCGGTGAGGTGGTCGCCCGAGATGTCCTCAGATGTTTCCATCTCACGGATATTCACCCTGTTTTTGGAAATTTTTATATGCTCGCAGAGATAATAGTTACCCTGATGGACACCATTGAGCACCAGTTCTACGTGTTTCCCGCGGGGTGTCCACTCCAAGTCTTTCGTCTTCGACGAGATGGCAAAGGCCACAGTGTTCCGCATCAGTGTCCTGTCCGCCCAGTTGGCGAGGAAATTCCATCTCTTGTCGGATGGCATTCCGAGAACCTTTGATTTGGAATCCAATTTGATGGTATAGGGCTTCTTGGGATATTCCCAAGTGGTATTCCCACGGCCTCTGATACTGGTGGATGCATCCAAATCAACCGTCCCGTCAGTCTCCACTATCTTTATGTGCGCGTTCTCCAGCCAATTCACCTTCGAGGTTATGGGAGCATTTCCATCAGTGTCTATAAATACCGAAGGAAGGTCGAACACATAGACATAATATACACTTCCAGACCTGACTCCGAAACGACGGAATATATCAGAGGTGCAGTGGAATCGGATAAATCGACAGTCGTGACTCCGCTGACCTGTTCCTCCTTTCCTATGAATACCCTTACTCCGGAATAGGTAAAGTCAGCCGTCAGATGCGACAAGTCCCTTTCACGGGGCACTGACACATATATGCAGTTCCCCCGTATTTCCTGGGCTTCATAAGTATTGGTTCCATCTGAAAGAGAATAGGAAATGAGTTTCGGCGCTATCATTTCCCCGGCAGGCTTCTCTTTCCCTGCGCAACAAGCCAATGCGGCTTGAAGCGCAAGGATAAAGAGCAATTGCATGATATTTCCGAAGGAATTACCTGACGGAAATCTCATACCAGACTGTCTGATATTTCTCATCGAGGGTAACAACGGCTTTACCGTTGGCATCCTTGGATACGGGAACTTCGGTCATTCTGTCCCCGCTGGGGTCGAGAGCCCAAACAGAAGTGGCATCGGCATCGGAAGCCAGAGTTACTGTAGCATTGATGCCTTCAGTCATAATCGGAGCTGTCCCCCAGTCCTTCATTCTGCTGGAGATGAAGGTGGTGGGATTACCGTTTTCATCTTTCTCAACGGTAAATCTGGCATCCTTGTTATGTGTGTAACCGGTAGCGGCCAGAAGGGTTGATGAACCTGAACCGAAACCATTACCCTTCAAGCTGGTGAGCGAAATCGTGGTCCATCCGAGTTTGGTGGCGCCCACTTTAAGTGATACGGCATCACCCAGGTCGATATTTCTCCCTTCAGGGAATCCTGAGAACAGCTTCACATTGGGGGTTCTCACGATGAACATACCCTTGTCGGGAATTTCATTGTTCCATTCGATTTCCTTAGTGTCGGTAATCTTCACCGCAGTCTCTGCATCCTTTGCGATTTCAGTGGGCTTGCCGCCGTGAATATCTACAATGGTCTTATGCATCAGCATAGACTGTCTGCTGACGGCACCGTTTGTATTTTTGTCGATAAGTTTCACCACATCACCGGCAGTGGAGGGCTGCTCCATCCAATCATCGACGAAATCGGACATAGGAACTACAGGAACTATGCTTGTGGGAGATTCCTGCACGTCACCTCTGAGATACATAGCGGCACAAGCGATGAAATGGGCGAGAACGTCTGTTCTGGCAGCGAAGGAGAAGAAATACTCCATAAACTGGGGTTCTTCATCGGCCCTGTTGTTCCAGGAATATGCGAACACACCATCCCAGCCGTGGAACGCAGCGTATGCGTGAAGCATAGGCTGTGCCTCTGTTCCGTAGAAATTAGGGTAAGCGTGATTATACTCAGAAACGGTAAAAGGCTTGCCTGAGTATCTTCTGGAAGCCATACTGGTCATTGTACCGCCGTCGGGGTCGTTAATCATAGCGATGTTGTTGGCTTTCCAATATGTCCCGATATGGGGATGCTGCCAATAGGCGTGGATATCATAGAAATCCATTCCTTCGAATGTGGAAGGCATCGAATATGTCACCTGTGTGGAAGTGATGGGAGCTTTTACACCCACTTCTTTCTTCAGGAAAGTGTACATATTGTTCCAGTGGTCACTCTCGAACTTTTCAAGGGTGTTGAAGAATTCGCGTTTCTTGTCTGCAGGGAAACTGCTGTCACGCAATTCCTTTACTGTAGGCCATTCCTGACGTCTGATACGACCGCCCATATATGAAGTAAAGAGGGCATCTTCATTATTCAGTTCGATAACGGCCACGCAGGGGTCGTTGGCCATACTGAGTCCGGTATAGGGATTCACGTGTGTAAGGAGGTCTTTAGCATACTCTTTTTCCTTACTCTGTATATAAGGGTTCACTGCATTCATCCCCTTCCAGGCATATTTGTATCTGGCCACGTACAGGTTCACGTCGACATAAATACCGTGTTCCTTGAACTGATGAATCATATATTCAAGACGATCCAGTCTTTCCGGGTCGAGATTCCTGTTAGAACCGTCATTTGCGAAAATTCCGCTCTGATAAGGAAGGGGGAAGAATTCGGGGCCGTACTCGCAGTCCATAAAGTGAAGGCGCACACAGTTTATACCGAAACGCGCTATTCTGGCAGCGAGACGTTCAGCCTGTTCGTGTGAAGGGAAGTTGGCGGAACAGGTAAGGTTCGTGGCATTGAACTTGACACGTCCCTTGTCATTTACGAAATGGCCGTTTTCGACTCTGATGAAACCATTCTTTCCGGCAGGAGCCTCTACGATGGAACTGATATCGGTGGCATTGTCCTCACCGGTGAAAGAGATTACGAAGGGGAACATACCTTCATCGGAAGGTATTCCGTCCGCCGTCTGCTGAGGGGCGGTATTCTGGCAAGCTGAGAATACGAACAGGACAGCCGCTAGAAGCAATGTGATTTTTTTCATATTGATTATTATTTTTTGATATGAAGAGTTTTAGTTTTTCAGGCCGTCGCCGTCATTTTTCAAATAGAATTCCCTGGTAACTTCATTACCGTCAGCATCTGTCCAGGATACTTTATATTTACCCTTGAAACCGCGGAAATGAACGACACCCTTCTTTCCTGCCTTGACATCCATCCTGGTCTTCCATTCGTTGTTGATAAGATTATCAAGGGCGAAATATGAAGCTTTGGGTTTCATATCGCGGTCGAACAGACCCGATACTGAAGGTTCTCCGGGAGCTCCGCAGCCATCCACTACGTTCCACCAGGTGATACCCATCATAGGCTTGATACTGAACCACAGTCTGTAAAGATTCTGTGCGATGACAGCCTGAATCTGACGGCCGTGAACGTCATCGCCGGGAGAAGTGATGGTAATTTCGCTCAGATGGATGGGGATGCCGGCCTGACCGAGAAGGTTTGACCATTTCCATACCTGGTCCGGGGTCTGAATCTCGGCACCATTGGCGATGTCAGCGCAAGTCTGGGGATTGAAGAGGTGCATCTGGGCGCCCATAATGTCGATTTTCGCGCCGCGGGCGACGAGATCCTTCACCTGGTCGAGATAATCCTGATGCATATTGTAGTCATTGATGTTCAGTTTGACGAAATCAGGGAAAGAGGCCTGCGCGGTCTTGAATGCCTTGTATGCATAGTCGGCCGGCATAATACCGTAATTACTCTTGATGAGCCTTCCACCGGGGTTCATCAATTTGAAGTCACAGGAACTTTCGTTGCACACATCCCAGCTGTGGATGCGTCCACCGTAACGCTTGGCTATTTCGGTGATGCGTTTCTCGAAGAGTTGATTTACGGTCTTGGTATATTCGGGAAGAGCGTCGGAGAGTTCCTCCTTTGTCAAGGCCTTGTAAGCATCGGTGTAGATTTCCACTGCCCTGTTGTTCGCGGGGGTTACTTTTTCATAAACCCAGGTATCCATCTTGGCTTTCTCCTCGGGAGTCATCAGTTTCTCGATAATCCAATGAGGATGCTGCCACGTACGGTTACCCCAGATAAGGTTATGTCCGTGGAGACGGATTCCCTTGCTCTCGCAGAATGCCACCACCTCGTCGGTAGGGGGACGACGCCAATGAGGCTGCATCATGGGATCGGAGCAGTTGTTCCAGAATTCTTCGGTATCCCAGTATTCTGATACGAAACGGGGTCTGCCCGGTTCCATCTCGAACAGTTTCCAGTAGAAAGAGATGGAAGCTGAATTGAAGAGTGTTTCGTAAAGGGCTTTGTATCTCTCATTCCTCTCGTGAGTTCCGAGCTGATTGAAATTGAAGATATGGGCACCGAAAATGAAGTCATGGGAGACCTGCTCCACTTTCACCTGCGTTCCGGCCGGAACGTTGAGTTCAAGGACAGCGTCGGCCTTGCGGTTCGCATCGATGTCGGCATCGATTTTGGCCTGAACTTCCGGATTCCAGATTTTCCAATAGGCCTCACTCATGGTGTGGTCCTTGTCTTCCTT
>JAGHUZ010000133.1 GCA_018064575.1 Candidatus Minthomonas equi | reverse complement strand
ACGGAGACTTTTCTTGTGGAACCGTCGGCTTCCTTATGGGTGGAGTACATACGGGAAAGTTCGTACGCACATTGGGGCAGCTGTTCCTGTGATTCGATCTTTCTTCCCAGAAGAATTTCAGCTTCGGGCAGATTCGGAGTTATGATTCCGGCGATGGGGAGCAGTCGGCTGCGTAAATCGTCTATGGCGCTTTCTTCTATGAGACGGTGTCCGGAGGTGGATACCATAACCGGGTCGATGATTATGTTCCGGATGTTCCATTTGAGCAGTTTCTCTCTTATGGTGAGTATGAGCTCGGAATCGTGAAGCATTCCGATTTTAACAGCATCGGCGCCTATGTCACCAAGAACGGAATCTATCTGGCTGCCGACTATGTGTGGCGGCAGACCGAATACTTTCTGGACTCCAAGGGTGTTCTGTGCGGTGATGGCTGTGATGGCTGATGCCGCATAACATCCGCAGGCCGATATGGTCTTGATGTCTGCCTGAATGCCTGCGCCTCCTCCGCTGTCGCTGCCTGCTATGGCGAGTACTGAATGGTATCTTGATTTCATTTCCTGAAATGATTAAATCCGGAATAGGTGATATTCTCCTTCTTTCCGTTTCTGTAATATGCTATGCTGTTCTCCGCTCCGGGTATGATTTTTCCTATTTTGGTGATGTTCAGTTCTTTTGGGAAAATAATCCCTTCTGCGGCAGTGAAGAGAAGTTCGTAATCCTCGCCTCCGGCAAGTGCTTTTTCTTCTGCGCTGCCTCCATATTCCGCCTCCCACCATCTCAGCTCAGGGGAGATGGGGAGCATTTCAATGTTTATTTTGGCCGAGACCTCCGATGCGGTCAGGATGTGTCCCAAATCGGATGCGATACCGTCCGATATGTCCATCATGGCGTGCACGTCTTTTATGGCTCCGAGAATGAGTCCTTCTTTTATTCGCGGCTCCGGATGTAGGTGCTTTGTAATCAGGAAACCGTTTTTTTTCACACTGTTTCTTAAAATGATGTCAAGGCCTGCGGCAGAATCTCCGAGTGTACCGGTAATATAGATATTATCTCCCACAAGGGCTGCATCTCTGGTTTTGCATTGCCCTGAAGGGCTATCCCCAAGTACTGCGACGTTTATGCAAATCATTCCACTTGGGCCTGTGCTGCGG
>JAGHUZ010000037.1 GCA_018064575.1 Candidatus Minthomonas equi | reverse complement strand
CCTCCAGAGAGTCCGCGACCGCAGTCAAGGATTCTATGGCACTGCCCGCAGTATCCTTAATGCCGACTGAGTCAATAGCCGCGTTCTGATTCTGTCCCCTGCCTGAAAAGGCCACGGACGTGGAGGCCATTCCTCCGGAAAGAGCCGCCATAAAGACCGAAGCTGCCGTCAATATCTGAATCGCAATACGCATTTTTCAACAGAATCTTCAAAGGAACTTATTTTTCACCATTCGACAAAATTTTTTTCCGAAAATCCTGACTACCTTTGTCATTCACGAAAAGCATAAGCACACGGAAAAGAACGATGAAAATCTTCACAGACAATATCAGCCGAATCCTTTACTCCACCGATGCATCCGCCTACAAGGAGATGCCTTATGGAGTATGCTACCCCGAAAACGAGACAGACATTATAGAACTGACAGCGACAGCACGAAAACTGCACACCAGCATAATACCCCGTACTGCAGGCACTTCCATAGCCGGACAGGTAGTCGGCAAAGGTATCGTGGCTGACGTTTCCAAACACATGAACCGCATCCTCGAAATCAATGCAGAGCAGAGATGGGTGCGAGTTCAGCCCGGAGTTGTAAGAGATGAACTGAATATGGCCTTGAAACCATACGGACTGCTTTTCGGACCCGAAACAGCCACGTCCAGCAGATGCTGCATAGGTGGAATGGTCGGAAACAATTCCTGTGGCACACATTCTCTCATATACGGCAGCACACGTGACCATCTCATAGAGGCCAAGGTTATTCTCTCTGACGGAAGCCGTGCAGTTTTTTCCAGCGAAAGGGCATTGGAAATGACGGCCCATCTACAGGAATCTACTGTACTGCTCAACGGGAATGTCACACTGGAAGAAAAAATTTATGCCCAGCTTCTGGGATTCTCGATGGACGGCTCCTTGAAAAAGGAAATAGAGAACGAATTTCCCGACCCTTCCCTCCGACGCAGAAATACCGGATATGCACTGGATATGGTACTTGGCCTCTGCCGCCCGGACGAAAGCATTCTCCCCGATAGCGGAACAGCCCGGGATATCGACAATCCCATTCAGAATATATGTCGTCTCCTGGCCGGTTCAGAAGGGACGCTGGCTTTCGCTTATGAATTCAAACTGAATCTTGTAAAAATAGACCCGGTTCCGTCAATGCTTCTCTGTATCCATACCAGGACTTTGGAAAATGCATTCAAGGCGAATCTGACCGCTCTCAAGCACCACCCAAGAGCAGTCGAACTGATAGACGATAAAATTCTGGAACTCAGCAGCAAAAATCCCATCCAGAGCCAGAACCGCTTCTTCATCGACGGGGAGCCCGCAGCCATAGCTATAGCGGAACTGCCTATGGAAAGAGATGGACTCTGTCCTGCCGATGCTCTGGAAAAGGAACTCACGGAAGAGGGACTTGCCTATGCCTGCACCCGCGTGTACAGCAAGGACATTCCTCGCGTATGGGCACTCAGAAAAGCCGGTCTGGGACTTCTCAACGGTATGAAAGGTTCGGCAAAACCGGCTCCAGTCATAGAAGACACCGCAGTCGCCCCCGAAAGGCTTCCGGAATACATAGCAGACTTCAAGGATATGCTCTCTGAACTTGGTCTGGAATGTGTCTATTATGCTCATATCAGTACCGGGGAACTTCACCTCCGTCCCATATTGAACCTGAAGGAGAGTGAAGGGCGACGCCTGTTCCATTGTGTGGCAGAACGAACGGCCCGTCTGGTAAAGAAGCATCACGGTTCCCTCAGCGGCGAACACGGAGACGGACGTCTGCGTGGTGAGTTCATTCCCATAATGTACGGTGAGCACATCTACAGTATTTTCGAGGAAATCAAGCGGACCTGGGATCCTGACGGGATTTTCAATCCCGGCAAAATCACAGACACTCCACCTATGAACGACACCCTCCGCTACGAAGAAAACCAGCACTACCCTCCTCTGACCACATACTTCAATTTCGATGACGATATGGGGATTTTCTGCTCTATAGAGCAATGCAACGGCAGTGCCGACTGCCGTCGTTCCGCGAAATTCCCCGGCACTCTCTGCCCCTCATACAGGGCAGGGAAAGAGGAAAAATATTCCACACGCGCGAGGGCGAACATATTACGCCAGCTACTCACGAATCCGGCAGACCCGTCCCGTCCCTTCGACTCCCCTGAAATCAAAGAACTGCTGGATACCTGCCTCAGTTGCAAGGGTTGTCGCGCAGAATGTCCCTCGAATGTGGATATGACACGCTTCAAGGCCGAGTTTATGCAGCACTGGCACGATATCCACGGAGTTCCGTTCAGAACCTGGTGCATTGCCCATATAAGTTTCTTTCTGAAACTGGGAGCCGCCATTCCGCATCTGTATAATCTGGTGGCCGGCACCCGATGGACTTCATCCATCCTGAAAAAAATCATCGGATTTGCTCCGCAAAGACAGATTCCTCTCATCGGAAAGAATGCCGGAGCGGCATTTCATCGCTGGGTCCGCAGACACGGAACTCCTGAAAAGCCCAATGGCCGCCGTGTATATCTGCTGGCCGATGAATTCACAGCATATACTGACACAGACACCGGTCGTGATTTTGTTACACTGTTGACACATTTGGGTTATGAAATTCTTATTCCACGTCACTATGAAAGCGGCAGGGCCGGCATCTCCAAAGGTCTGGTCAAAAATACCGCCCGCCTTGCCCTGAAAAACGTCATAGCACTCAAAGACATAATCACTGCTGACACTCCTCTGGTCGGTCTTGAACCCTCAGCCATATTGTCTTTCCGCGATGAATACCCCGACCTCGTTCCTAAGGAGCTAAAAGGAACTGCACTCCTTCTGGCGAAGAATTGCCTCCTGTATGATGAATTCCTCGTAAGGGAATTCGATGCTGGAAGAATAACTCGGGAGATGTTCGGAACGGCTCCCACTTCCCCTATAGAGGTCTTCCTGCACGGACATTGCCACCAGAAATCACTGGTAGGCATAGGAGCATCAGAAAAAATGCTGAACATCCCCGGCTGGTACAATGTAAACGTCATTCCTTCGGCCTGCTGCGGAATGGCAGGCTCCTTCGGCTACGAGAAAGAACACTACGACTTCTCTATGTCGGTAGGTGAACAGACCCTCTTCCCCGCCTTACAGCGACTGAAAGCGTTGGCAGTAGTGGCAGCCCCGGGCACATCCTGCCGTACCCAGATTTTCGATGCCACAGGCATAAAGGCGGTTC
>JAGHUZ010000199.1 GCA_018064575.1 Candidatus Minthomonas equi | reverse complement strand
GACTTAATTATAGTTACCTTTGTATGAAAATGTACATACGATTATGAATAAATCATCAGCATTGGCCTTAATCATTTCGGTCATAGTTTTATCAGGATGTTCCCGGATATCCGAAAATAATATAAATATCATACCGCAGCCTGTCGAGCTTACCCCGGGACGCGGGCATTTCACCCTTGACGGAAAGGTTTTCTTCTCCGTTTCATCTGAAGAAGCCGGACAGACTGCCGAATTCTTCGCATCCAAAATGAGAAAATCCACCGGCTTCCTACTTCCGGTGAAAACTTTCTCTTCGGGAAAATGCATTGAACTGATTCTTGAACCGCAAAGTAATATAAAGGCTGAAGGATATCGGCTTTCCGTCTCATCCTCCGGAGTAAAGATAACGGCTTCGGACAACGCCGGTCTTTTTTATGGGATGGAATCTTTTATGCAGCTTCTTCCGGCACAGATAGAGAGTCCTTCACCAGTAGATGGCATCGTATGGAAAGCTCCGTCCGTCGAAGTGAATGACTACCCGAGATTCAGTTACAGGGGATGCCACATCGACCCCTGCCGATATTTCAGACCCGCGGAGTGGATTAAAAAGCAGATAGACGTTCTGGCTCTCTATAAGATAAACACGATGCATCTCCACCTGACTGAAGACCAGGGCTGGAGAATCGAAATCAAAAAATACCCGAAACTGACCGAACTCGGTTCGAAACGCATCTGCGAAGACGGAAAGGTTCACGGAGGATTCTACACTCAGGAGGAGTTGAAAGACATTGTGGCCTATGCAGCCGATAGACATATCGATATTATTCCCGAACTCGAAATCCCCGGCCACGCGCTGGGTGCCATCCACGCATATCCCGAACTTTCCTGCCGCGGAGCGGAGATGCCGGTACGCCAGATATGGGGCGTCGAAGATATCGTAATGTGTCCCGGCAAGGGTCTGATGTTCGATTTTCTGAAAGACGTAATCGATGAGATGGTAAGCATTTTCCCGAGTGAGATATTCCATATCGGCGGCGATGAATGTCCAAAAGAGGAATGGAAGAATTGCCCCCATTGCCAGCGGCTGATAAAGGAGCTGGGGCTGAACGAAATAGATGACGGATACACCCCGGAACAGCATCTGCAGACCTGGATAGTGGAATATTTCGAGAAGTATCTGGCCAAATACGGCAAGAGGATTATCGGCTGGGACGAGATTCTCGAAGGCGACCTTACACAAGGAGCGATGGTGATGTCCTGGAGAGGTACGGAGGGAGGCATTTATGCAGCCCTCAAGGGACACGATGTGGTGATGACACCTTCCCGTCAGGGCTATTACCTTGACTATTATCAGGGAGACCCTATAGTGGAACCTCTCGGGATAGGAGGATATGCGCCCATTGAAAAGGTCTATGAACTCGAACCCGTCGCCGATACATTGGTCAAAATGGGCTGCGACAAGTTCATCAAGGGCGTTCAGGGCAATTGCTGGTCCGAATATTTCTCCACGGATGAAATCGCCGAATATATGACTTATCCCAGAATTCTCGCCATAGCCGAGACCGCCTGGTCTCCCGCCGGCAGAAAGAATTTCGAAGATTTCTGCAGAAGGCTGGACCGTGATGCCTGTCTCCGACTGTCAGCCCACGATATCAAGTTTCATATTCCTCAGCCTGAACAGGTCGTTTCACCTGATTCCCAGCGCGGAAGTTCGTGCGACCACGTCGTATTCACGGATGCGGTAAAAATGATTTTCAAGACTACGCGTCCCGTCAGGATGGTCTATACGCTTGACGGTACCGAGCCTGCGGCTTCTTCTCCGGAATATACAGAGCCCTTCATCTTTACCGAAAGTTCGGTTCTGAAAATACGCTCTGCCCTTCCCTCAGGTTTTATGAGCCCAGTCCGCACCATAAATATTGAAAAAGTTACACTTTCCCCCGCTATTGACATAGAGAAGGCGAATCTGAAAAACGGACTGTCCGTTATGATGTATCCGGGAAATTTTCCTGACCGTGCCCGGATGGAAGCCTCCGGAGTGATACCGCGCAGGAGGCTTATCACCAATGCCGATTCCATCAGCCGTCTGTTGTGGTCCGAGACTCCCAATATGCTGAATTTCGACACTCCGCAATATGGTGCCGTAGCCCGTGGATACGTGGAAGTACCCGCATCGGGTATATATTACGTACATTCCGACCTTGAGGAACTGAAGGTGGACGGTGCAGTAGTAATCTCGAATAAAGGAGAAGCGAAAAGGCATAGCCGTCACGACAATACGGTGGCTCTTGAAAAAGGTTTCCACGAAATCGAACTGACATATATCGGCGGCATAACTGCAGGTGTACCTGCCAGTTGGTCCTCTGATTTGCTCCGTGTCCGTCCTGACGGCGCCGAAGACTTTATGGATGTACCGGAAGAAAATCTTTGGTATTCGAAATAATTGGGAATGATTAAAAAATAAGCTGGCAAGTCATTAAACGTATGAAAACTATTCATCTCCCCGCACCCGCCCGGACCGGCGGACATCCATTTCTGGATTTGCTGCGCGAAAGGCATTCTTCCAGGGGATTCAGCGACAAGCCTGTCGATATGCAGACATTGTCCGATATGCTATGGGCCTCCTGGGGATATAACCGCGAAATGAAGCGTACTGCACCCTCTTCCCATAACCGTCAGGAAATCGAGCTCTATCTGGCGATGTCGGATGGAGTATATCTGTGGAATGCTGTGCAGAATGTCCTGATTCAAGTCGATACCCGGGATTTGAGAAAAAGCACAGGTATGCAGGAATTCGTCGGAACCGCTCCGATAGAAGTCATTTATGTCGCGGAATCTTCCAGAATAACAGGAAAGGACGAACGCGGCATAGTGGAAACCGTTTTCATAGATACCGGATTCATCTCCGAAAACTTATACCTGTTCTGCACACAGGCAGGACTTATCACTGTCGTCAGGGCTATGGTGGACCGGCCGGCACTTTCCGCCGCCCTGAATCTGAGACCCGACCAGATGATTACGATGGTGCAGAGTGTAGGATACCACAAATAAATTGTTCAATTCAATATAGTTCTAATCGATATAAAAATGAATCACTTTTATTTTGAACGGACAGGAGGACTCCTCAGAAATGATATGCCTGAAGACGTCCTTCACAGGTGTGAAAAAATAAACACCAAAGTTTTTGATGACGAAAGAGCAGGTTCCATCTATGCAGCTGACGTAATCATAGAAGCCATCAACGCCCATACCGCGTCCCGGAAGCTTTTCGGATTGGGGCTTTCCACAGGTAATACCCCGCTTCCATTATATCACGAACTGGTTCGAAGATTCGAATCTGGAGCAGTCAGCTTCAAAAACGTAAAGGTATTCAGCATCGATGAATTTTTCCCTTTGGAAAAAAACGATTCCAGATGCAGGAACTACAGAATATATGAAGATTTCATCAAGAAGGTGGACATTCTGCCCGAAAATGTTCATATCATCGACGGACATCAGAAATTGGATAAAGTTTCCTCGTACTGTGACCAGTATGACAGTCAGGCGGATGAAATAGATTTGACAGTTCTCGGTATAGGGCCTCAGGGGCAGGTAGGGTTCAATGATGCCGGCACTCACACCAAGACCAAAACCCGTCTGGTACGTTTGACTCATAATAATCTGATTTTCCAGAGCAGCCGCTTCACAGACCCCAACGACATTCCGAAGATGGCCATCACTATGGGAATAGGCACTCTTATGCGTTCGAAGAAGCTCCTGCTCATGGCCTGGGGTGAAGAAAAAGCGGAGGTAGTCAGGAAAATCGTGGAAGAAACACCTGACACTTCCATCCCCGCTTCTTATTTCCAGAATCACACGGACGTGGAAATGGTGGTGGACAAAGATGCCGCCGGAGAACTCACCATAGAAAAAACGCCCTGGCTTGTAGGTGACTGTGAGTGGACGACCAAATATATCAGGAAAGCCGTCACCTGGCTTTCCGAAATAGTGGGCAAACCCATTCTCGAACTCAGTTTGGAGGATTATCTTGAAAACTCTCTCGGCGGTCTTCTGGATTATACGGGAAAGGAATATAGCAGAATCAATATTGACGTTTTCAATGACATCCAGCATACCATTTCAGGATGGCCGGGAGGAAAGCCCAATGCCGATGATACATACAGGCCCGTTCCCGCCACCCCCTTCCCGAAGAAGGTTGTTATTTTCTCACCTCACCCCGATGATGACGTAATCTCTATGGGTGGAACTTTCAGACGTCTGATAGACAATGGCCACGATGTCCACGTCGCGTACGAGACATCAGGTAACGTAGCGGTTCACGATGACGTTGTCCTCCAAAACATAGATACATCCCGTGAACTTGGTTTCGGTAACAGATACGAAGAGGTTAAGGCCATCATTGATTCAAAGAAAAGAAATGAACCCGAACCGAGAGCACTTCTCGACATAAAGGGAAGTATCCGTCGCGCAGAAGCCCGTGCCGCCGTTCGGGAACTCGGCCTGAACGACCGCACCAATGCCCATTTTCTCAATCTTCCTTTCTACGAAACCGGAGGTATCAAGAAGGGTAAAATCACCGATGCGGATTATAAAATCGTAATGGATTTGCTGCAGGAAATCAAACCCGACCAGATATATGCCGCAGGTGATTTCTATGACCCCCACGGCACCCACAGGAAATGCACCAATATCGTTTTGGAAAGTATGGAACGGCTTTGGGAAAAGGAAGAGTGGGCGAGAAAGTGTGAAATATGGCTTTACCGTGGTGCGTGGAAAGAGTGGAGTTTCGCCGAGGAAGATATGGCAGTACCTCTGAGCCCGGAGGAGATGATAAAGAAGCGTCACGCCATCTACAAGCACCTCTCACAGAAAGACATAATGCCTTTCCCCGGGGCTGATAAACGGGAATTCTGGCAAAGGGCGGAAGAACGTACCCAGAATACGGCCAAAGCGCTCGACAGTCTTGGACTTGCCAAATACCGCGCAATGGAACTCTTCGTCAAAATGAAGAAAAGGTAACTCAAGTTTCGCAAATAATTCAGGGAGCGAAAGAACCCGGCCGGCAAGGTTACATCCGAAACTTGAAAAAATAAATGAATAATTTAAAACAAAATTAAGGTTTTTCCCCAAAAATTTCTTTAATTTCGCGAGATGAAGTTTTAAGTAAAATGAGTAAAGGAAAAAACAAGAAATTTTGGGTAATCGGGCTGGTAGGCCTACTGCTTGGCTTCGTCCTTGCCATTACTGGCAACAGATTTTATCACAAGAGTTCCACAAACGAATCCTGCATGTCCTGCCACTACCACGAAGACACGGACAATGCTTGGAAAATGTCCGTTCATTATAATGGGAAAACAGGGGTTAAAACTGACTGTGCCGCCTGCCATCTCCCCCCTGAAGGCTCCATCGACCATTTCGTGGCCAAAGCCAAAACCGGAATGAAGGATGTCTGGTCCTACATAACCAAAAACAAGGAAGACATTGACTGGCAAATCAAGAAAGAACTTGAATATGCACAGAAAATCGTCTATAACGAATCCTGTCTGGAATGCCACGTATCACTTTATCCTCAGGGGATATCCGATGATGGTATGATTTCCCATCTCTATTACGA
>JAGHUZ010000256.1 GCA_018064575.1 Candidatus Minthomonas equi | reverse complement strand
AAGGGAGAGTCCCGTCAGCAGCCGATTATTCAGAGTACTACATTCAAGTATGATACGTCCGACCAGATGGGGCGTCTCTTCGACCTTGAGGAACCGGGCTATTTCTATACCAGACTCCAGAATCCCACGAATGACCGTGTGGCTTCGAAAATAGCCGCCCTTGAGAACGGTGTGGGCGCTATGCTGACCTCATCGGGGCAGGCTGCCAATTTTTTCGCCTGTCTGAACATTTGTGAGGCAGGGGACCATATGATTACCACCAACTGCATCTACGGCGGAACTTATAATCTTTTCGGAGTTACTTTCCCGAAAATGGGGATTCAGGTGACTTTTGTGAATCAGGATGCTTCCGAAGAGGAACTGAGCAAGGCATTTCGGCCCAATACGAAACTGGTGTTCGGGGAGACATTGTCGAATCCAGGGGTCAAGGTTCTGGATATTGAAAAATTCGCCCGTCTGGCACATTCACACGGTGTCCCTCTGATAGTGGACAATACTTTTCCGACACCTGTCAATTGCCATCCGTTCGAATGGGGGGCTGATATCATAACCCATTCCACTACAAAATATATGGACGGTCACGGGACGACAGTCGGCGGTGTCATCGTGGACAGCGGACATTTCGACTGGGAGGCAAATGCGGAGCGTTTTCCGGGCTTGACTACACCTGACGAGTCTTATCACGGCCTGACATATACCCGCAAGTTCGGGAAACTGGCCTATATCACCAAGGCTACCGCCACTCTGATGCGTGACCTAGGGTCGATTCAGTCGCCTCAGAATGCGTTTTACCTGAATCTGGGACTTCAAACTCTTCATTTGCGCGTACCACGCCACTGTGAAAATGCACTGAAAGTGGCGAAGTTTCTTCACGATAATCCCGATGTGGCCTGGATTAACTATCCTGATCTCGAAGATGACAGCCAGCATTCATTACAGCAGAAGTATTTGCCGCAAGGCTCTTCCGGAGTTATGGTGTTCGGACTGAAGGGCGGACGGGAGTTTTCCATCAAATTTATGGACAGCCTGAAACTGATTTGCATAGCGACACACGTGGCCGACTGTCACAGTTGCGTACTGCATCCTGCCAGCCATACTCACCGTCAGCTTTCCGACGAGCAGCTTCTGGATGCGGGAATAGCACCCGACCTGATTCGCCTGAGTGTCGGTATTGAAGATGCTGAAGACATTATCGCTGACATTGCGCAGGCCATAGCCAAAGCAAGACAATAATAACCCCGCTTTCAAAATATCCAAGTATGAGAAAAAATGTAATTTTTGCAGCAGTGCTGTCCTCCATTATATCTTGTGGCAGCCCTGAAACGAATGAAGGCAATAATTTCGACTGTCACGTATGTGCATTCATCTGGCCTTCCTGTCACGATGATTCCTTAGCGCACGAATGGCTTTGGGAGGAAGGAATAGGCGAGTGGGAGGTTATCAAAAAGGGAAATCCCCGATTCGAAGGACATTATCAACCGAAGGAACCCCTCTGGGGATATGAAATGGATGATGACCCCGCTGTGGTGGAGAAATGGATTCAGACAGCACTCGAATACGGTGTGAATACCTTTATCTATGACTGGTACTGGTTCGATGGGGGACCGTATCTCGAAAGTGCATTGGATAACGGTTTTCTGAAGGCACCTTCACACGGCAAGATGGATTTCTACATTATGTGGGCCAATCACGACGTGAAATACAACTATTGGAATTACCATAAGTGGGGTGACAGGACGGACCTTCTTTGGACAGGTGCCATCGACCCTGAAGATTGGCCTGAAATCGTTGACCGCGTCATCAGGCTATATTTCCGGGAACCAAATTATGTGAAGATAGATGGCTGTCCCGTGTTCGGAATGTTCAGCGTGGGAAATTTCGTGAAGAGTTTTCCATCCATAGATGATGCGCGTGCAGCGATGGATTACTTCCGTGCGGAAGTGAAAAAGGCAGGTTTTCCCGGGCTAAACGTTCAGATTTTAGATGGTGGAGGTCCTGTATATTCCGATGAACTCTGCAAGAGCATAATGGAGCAGGCTGAGGCTGTCGGCATAGACAGTTGGGCTTATTACAATATGGGCTGTTTCGATACCGACTACCTCGTTCATGCCCAAAGGGCTGCTGAGGAACGTGACAAGTGGGCTGCAAAAGTGGATATGCCCTATTTCCCCTGTGTCTCCATTGCTTGGGATGATACTCCCAGATTCCCCGCCAAGGGTGCTGACGATGTCACACTGTCCAATGCTACAGCTGAAAATTTCGGAATATTTCTTCAGAAGGCCAAGGAATTCGCCGAAGCCCGTTCTGCCACCCAGCCCAAGTTTGTAATGATAAATGCGTGGAACGAGTGGGTGGAGGGCAGTTATCTGCTGCCTGACAAGCGGAATGGTTTCGCTTATCTGGAGGCTGTTCAGAAAGTCTTCGCAGGAAACGAAGAATAAGAAGGAACAGACGAATCAGGTGATTCGTTACCGAATGCTGTATTCACATCCGCAATATCGCTGGTTGTAGAATTGCCTGGCGAGTATGTTCCTCCTTTCATAGAGTCCGCCTTTGCGCCAGTTCTTGTCCCAGAATTCAAGTTCGGGATATTTGGAAGCCGCCCATTTGCCGGCTTCCATTATTTGATTTATATCCTTCCATCTTGAGGACATCAAGGATGTGGTAATCAGGCGGAAACCGTGTTTGCTGGCATATTCCGCCGATTTCAGGAGTCTGTATCTGAAGCAGTATGCGCAGCGCTTTCCACGCTCAGGTTCTGAAGCCATAAGTTCTGCTCCGTTTTTCCATTTAAGATGGGCGTCAGTCCAGAGAGCGGGGGAGTCTTCGGTTCCGTCTTCATCCACCACTTCAATTCCCAAATTCAGGGCGTATCTTTTTATTTCGTTTTTTCTGTGCAGATACTCTTCCTGGGGGAAAATGTTCGGATTGAAGAAGTAAATCGAGGGTTCATAGCCGTTGGTGGTCATCCATTCAAGAATGGCAGCGGAGCAGGGCGCACAGCAGGAGTGTAGAAGAACTTTCATAACGGAGTGCTCGTTCAGTGTCTGGTCCCGGCGAAAGAGAGTTCATTGACCACTACTTTGTACGGTGTGGTCGCTTCTTCCCATGTGGCTCCACCGTCATTGGTGAAGAGGATGCCTCCCGGAATGGTTTTGTTTCCGGATGTAAATGACAAAGCACCGTTTTCCTTATCCCCCAGCATAGATATGGCCGTTACAGTCATATCACTGACAGGCGAGGATACGGATGCCGTGTTCATACTTGCGAATGCATCGTATGTGTACCTGAGGGAAGCGTCAGCCAGATATGCCCATAAGTTCAATGACCCTATCGTAGTGATGGAATGGGCGGGAGATGTCCCGGTTTCGGAAATTTTTTCCCAGTTAAGACCGTGGTCGGCCGTGTGCATAATTCCGAATGTACCGGAAATGTAAACCTGATTCGAGTCGATAGCGGAAATATCCATAATCGTATCGGAGTCGGAAATGGCTCCTATCGGCAGGAAGGACCATTCCTTTCCACTGTCCGAA
>JAGHUZ010000157.1 GCA_018064575.1 Candidatus Minthomonas equi | reverse complement strand
GGATGGTCCGGAGAAGAAGTCGATGCCAAACTGCATTTCATAATGACCAGCATTCACGAAGCCTGTGTCAAATTCGGCAAGCAGAGTGACGGGCACATCGACTACGTCAAGGGTGCCAATATCGCAGGTTTCATGAAAGTAGCCCAGGCTATGCTCGAACAGGGAATCATCTAAGCAATGGCTATAATCAGACCCCTTAACGGCATAATGCCGAAGATAGGCCGGAACTGTTTCATCGCCGAAAACGCAGTCATCATAGGTGACGTCGTTATCGGCGATGACTGCAGTATCTGGTACTCAAGCGTGCTCCGGGGAGACGTGAACCCCATCAGATTAGGAAACAGAGTCAATATTCAGGACGGAGCCGTCCTCCACACTCTGTTCAAGAATTCGGTGGTGGAGATAGGCGATGATGTCTCCGTAGGTCATAACGCAGTTATACACGGAGCCAAAGTAGGGAATGACGTACTCGTAGGAATGGGAGCCATTCTGATGGACCACGCTGAAATAGCGGACGGAAGCATTATCGCTGCAGGTGCGGTGGTATTGTCGAATTCCAAACTTGAAAGCGGAGTTTACGCAGGAATCCCAGCCAGGAAGGTTAAAGACGGTTCGGAAGCCGTAACTGCCGCCGCACATAAGAACGCAGGCGGCTACATGATGTATAAAGAGTGGTATAAGTAAATCAATGATAGGTGTTTACGATAGCGGAGCCGGTGGTCTCTCCGTATGGAAGGAATTAGTGGCAATGATGCCCGATGAAGATTATATCTACGTTGGAGACAATGCCTGGTGTCCATACGGAGAAAAACCGGTGGAGATCATCATAGAGCGGGCGGAGGCCATCACCCTATTTCTTAACGGGAAAGGTGCGGACATTATCGTAATCGCCTGTAACACCGCCACTGCCGCCGCCATTTCTCATTTGCGGCGGAAATATTCCCAAATCCAGTTCGTCGGAATCGAACCGGCCATCAAACCTGCCGCTCTGGAATCCCGTACCGGAGTGGTGGGTGTCCTGGCCACTGCCAATACCCTCAAGGCTGAGAAATATCACCGGACACTGAATAGGTTCGCCTCTGGCGTGAAAGTCATCGAACGTGTCGGTGAAGGGCTGGTGGAAGCAGTCGAAAGCGGCCGTGATGCCCGGAAAGCGCTGCTGCGTTGCATAACTCCTATGATTGAAGAAGGAGCAGATGCCATAGTGCTCGGATGCACACATTACCCGTTTCTCTCGGAGCAGATAAAAGCGATAAGCGGTCCCGCAGTCAGAATTATTGACCCGGCACCGGCCGTGGCACTCAGGACAAAATCCATTCTCGAAATGATGCCGCCTTCCCCACGAAAAGACAAATCCTCCGGGAAATCTGTCTTTTTCACCACTGGAACATATGATTCCGTAAAAAGACTTTCCCTGAAAATCAAGCCTGACCTTCCTGAGAATTCATGGAAAGGATTTGAAAGGATTTGAATGACTACTGCTGTGCAGGAGTTCCCTGCTGGGGAGCACGGAGAACTTTGTCCAGAGGAACATTGAGGGCGGTCTTGACCTTATCGGTAACATCGACACTCTGTGCCTCATTGATATAAGGGATTCCAGTAGCGGATATGTCGAATATATAGGTGAATCCACCATCCTTTCCTACCTGAGCGACAGCTTTGTTGGCAGCTTCATAAATAGGACGGATAAGTTCTGCCTGTTTCTGCTGCATTTCCTGCTGCGCATTCTGCTGGAAAGTCTGGATACGCTGCTCCAGTTCCTGAATTTCCTGCTGTTTCGCCTGAAGAACAGCGGCAGTCCAATTGGCACTCATCTGCTGGTAGTTGTTCACCTTGGTATAATATTCGTTCTGCATAGAGGACATAGTCTCCTGAAGGTCAGCTTGATAGCGTTCCATAATGGCTACTGCTGAATCCATTTCGGCTGTCAGTGAAATAATTTCCTGAAGATTCAGATGTCCGAATTTAACGTTCTGTGCTGAAGCTGAGGCGA
>JAGHUZ010000062.1 GCA_018064575.1 Candidatus Minthomonas equi | reverse complement strand
CTTCCGAATCACGATACGCGATAATTAACTGTTGATAGGTTTATTATCGCGTTTTTTATAAGTTTGTATTTAAAATTTATTAAATGACGATTTATGAATATTGAATTCCATGTTTCGGATGGAGTAGTGTACGGGTCTCTTGACGGCAGGCTTGATACGATTTCAGCCCAGACTATAGACATAAGTGACTTTATCGACAATGCTGATAAAAAAATAGTGTTTGACTGTACCAATCTCACTTTTATCTCTTCTACAGGGCTGAGACTTCTGCTTGCGCTTTACAAGGAGTGTCTTGCCAAAGGGGGAAGCATTACTATGAAGGCTGTTTCACCTTTGATTATGAGTGTGTTTCAGATTTCCGGTTTTGTTAATATGTTCTCTTTTGAGTGAATTTTGAACAGTTTCTTACTTTATCTTTATGCATAAGTCTTCGGATTCGATAGCATTGTTCGATTCCACTCTTTTCGCCTTGCTACTTGGGGGAATCATCTTTGTCACAGGTTATGCTGTTTCATTGCAGATGTTGCGTTCAAGTGTCGTGGAACTGACCAACAGCAGTGTGGCGAGTGAGATAAAATCCATAAACAGTTATATTGATTCCCGACTGCAGGTCGTTGAGGAAATCTCTTATTCTTTCTGTCTGGCTGAAGACCGGCACAGAGGAAAGTTCTCTCTTGAAAATTACTCAGAGGAAGAATTGTTCGTTTTGTTTGAAAATTTCCTGTCACTTCATCCGGGCATCTGCGGAGTGGCGCTAGGATTGAATCCGGAACAGAAAATATATCCTTCTCAGGGACAATATGGTTTCGCCCCTTATGTCACTAATGTCACGGGAAAACCGATACGGCTGCGACTTGGAGCGATGAACGATTATTCTAAGGATGACTGGTTCAAGCGTACGACGGAGAATAATGACGTTTTCTGGAATCCATTCTGTAAATCGATAGAGAATAATCTTGTATCAAGTTTCTGTCTGCCTTTAAGTGACGGAAACAATAATGTCATCGGAGTATTCTCTGTCGATTTCAATCTGGGACCTTTGCTTGATAAATGCAAGGAAATCACTTCCGTGAAAAATTATGAAACTACGGTTCTTGACAGCGATTTCCGCTATATCAACCATTCGGACCGTGCATTATTGCTGCACAGTGCTTTTGATGATGATTCGGAACTTTGGCAGGCAATGCTGAAAAAACAGAAGGAGGGTGAGGAAAACGGAATAGTGACCGGTAAGAGGAATGGAGTGGATTATGTCCTGTATTTCAGCAAGGTGAAACTTACAGGGTGGAAGATTTGTGTGGAATGTCCTTTGGCGGAAATCTATGGCAAGGTAAATGACTTGAAAACAAAGAATGCCGCTGTAGCCATATTTAGTGTCCTCATAATCGCATTGTGTCTCATTTTCCTCTATAGAAAGATGTGGAATGCCGTGCAGATGAAAGCATCTCTGGATGCAGATATGAAAGTGGCCGAAAAACTGCAGATGGGTATGCTCCCAAAGGATCAGCTTGCATTTCCGGAAAGAAAGGATATAGATGTGTACGGCTTTCTTAAGCCGGCGAAGATGGTCGGCGGAGACCTGTATGATTATATCCTGCAGGATGACAAATTTATTTTCTGTATCGGTGACGTGTCCGGGAAGGGTGTGCCGGCCTCAATGTTTATGTCCATTGTCGTGTCATACTTTCACAGTAATGTGGGGAAGTATGACAGTACGGCGGAATTCGTCTCTTCCCTTAATGGAGTCCTTACATCGCACTGGGCGGAAAATATGTTCTGTGCTTTCTTTCTTGGAATACTGAATTTGCAGAACGGCCGTCTGGATTACTGCAATGCCGGGCACGATGCTCCGATATTGGTAAGAAATACATCCAATGGCTATGAAATCGAAGTTCTGTCCAGTTCCCGTAATCTCGTCATCGGTGCTTTGAATAATGTGAAATTCGCTGAAGACCACGCCACTATGCATCCGGGCGACAGTCTGTTTATGTTTACGGACGGGGTTACGGAGGCTGAAAATAAGACTCACGACCTATTCGGTGTAGAAGCGACCATCGACAGTATAAAGAAAGTATATGGCAGCGATGGAAAATTTTCCGCCAGAGACAAGGTGACTGTTATGCTGGATGAACTTCACCGTCATACAGGAGGCTGCCGGCAGAGTGATGATATTACGATGCTTCTGGTCGAATATAAAGGGACTTCCATAACTCTTGAAAACAGTATAGAGCAGTTGGCTTTTCTTACGGGGTTTGTGAAGGATATGTGCGGACAGTACGGCATCTCGGAAGAAATCATCAATGACATAAATGTAGCGGTGGATGAAATCAGTTCCAATATCGTAAGATATGCCTTCCCTGAAAATGAAACTCATAATTACTTCGTTTCGTTCCAACACCATGCAGGGGAGGTGGCGTTTACTTTCGAAGATGACGGAGTGCCGTTTGACCCGACACTGCCTACGGATACCCATCTTGACCTTTCTCCGGAGGAGCGTCCTTTGGGCGGTTTGGGTATTATGATGGTTAAGGTATTGATGGACAAAGTGGAATATGAACGACGGGGCAGTAAGAACATTATGCGGATAGTGAAGAGGTATATAAGACGGTAAGAATAAATTTCAGAATGAATAACCTTCATTCATCGGCGGGGGCGTCTCAATTCCCAAAAAGCTACGGCTGCCGCGGCTGCGACGTTAAGGGAGTCAACACCGTGCATCATCGGAATGCGTACCACGTAGTCGGCTTCGGAGATGGTCTTCTGAGGCAGCCCTTCACCTTCTATACCCATAATCAGAGCGAGACGGGCGATGTTTTTCAGAATGGGATGTTCATGTGCTATGCTATTTTCCGTCAGGGCCAAGGCTGCAGTGCGGAAACCTAAGTCGTGAAGGGAACTGATGGGGGAGTCCACCCACGTCCACGGTATTTGGAATACGGTACCCATCGAAACGCGCACGGCACGGCGGTTCAAGGGGTCGCAGGTGGTTCTTGTCAGCAGCACGGCATCCACTCCGAGTGCTACTGCTGAACGGAAGATGGCACCGATGTTAGTGGTATTGGTCACGCTGTCGATAAGCACTATCAGACGGGCATCCTTGAGCACCTCTTCGGGCGGAGAAAATTTCGGCCGCCGCATAGCGCAGAGAACGCCGCGTGTGAGCGGGTATCCTGTCAGACTGCTGAGCAATTCCCTGCTCCCGGCATATATGGGGATATCACCAAGCCTTTCCACTACCTGCGCAGCGATTCCGTCAAGGTGCTTTTCTTCCGTCAACAACGATACCGCCTCATATCCGGCATCCAGGGCAGTATTGATGACTTTCCCACTTTCGGCGATGAACAGACCTTCCTCACATAGACGCTTGTCGCAAAGCTGCGCCTCTGTCAGTGAAGAATAAATCTCCACTCCGGGTTCTGATAAGGATGTGATGTGAAATACAGGCATACCGAATTTTTCCACAAATGTACGATAAATCCGGGACGGTGAGCAAACCGGGATGCCTGTAATGTGGAAGAAAATTGCTAATCTGCGGAGAAAGTGGTAGTTTTGCGCATTGAAGTATCTGAAAATACCCGGTTCGATAAATGAACGAATTATTCAAACAAGTACGTCCCGGTCTGTTCTACACAGAGTATGACGACTTTGATTTTGACAAGGCGGCAAAAATGACAAACGAGCGGTACCGTCCGCCAGGCCCGATGTGCTCAGGCATCAGGAAAGGAGATTACATCGGACGGAATGCTGACGTGTATGACGGCTTCGACACCGTGCTTGTGATGCGGCTCAGCCGCAGATGTGCCCGCTATTCGTCCATTGGAATTGTGTCGGACTATTTCATCCCCACTCTTACGGATA
>JAGHUZ010000083.1 GCA_018064575.1 Candidatus Minthomonas equi | reverse complement strand
CGAAAGTGTCAGGACCTGATATGCGTATTATCGACACGGCTCCCGGGCCGGATGCGGAAGCCTGTGCACAAATGGTCTGATCAAATCTGTTCTCTACCATATTACACGGTTATTATAAGTCACGGCGGCGCAGGGCCACTATATTTTCCACGTGATGCGTATGGGGGAACATATCCACAGCTTGGACAGCCACGACTTCATAGTCGGTATCGAGTGTGGCCAGGTCGCGTGCCTGTGTAGCCGGATTACAGCTGACATAGACGATTTTCGATGGCCGTGCATTGAGTATCACGCGGGCTACGTCAGGATGAATCCCGGCACGTGGAGGGTCGAGAATGATGACATCGGGTGAACCTCCGTGGGAGGAGATGAATTCGTCTGTCAATACGTCCTTCATATCTCCGGATAGGAACTCGCAGTTTCCGATTCCGTTCAGGCGAGCATTGGCTTTGGCATCTTCAATGGCTTCCGGCACATATTCTATGCCTATTACGGATTTAACTCTACGGGCCACGAAGAGTGCGATGGTACCCGTTCCGGTATATAAGTCATAGACACGTTCTCCGCCTTTGAAATCGCAGAATTCACGGACAGTGGAATAGAGAACGTATGCCTGTTCCGTATTCGTCTGATAGAATGATTTGGGGCCGATTTTAAACTTAAGGTCCTCCATTTCCTGATAGATGGCGTCATCACCGTAATAGGTGAATACGGGCAGTTCCCCTATGGTGTCATTCATCTTGTCGTTCAATACATAATTGAGCGATTTGATTTGCGGGAAACGCTCTTTCAGGGCTTTCATCAGAGCATCAGCGGCATTGATGGGCTGTTCTCCCTCTTTATATTCGAGCCTTGCGGCAATGTCTTTTTTCGCTCCGAGCCCGAAGCAGAGCACAGTCATTACATCTCCGCGGGAATTGTTCCGTATGATGATGCTCCTGAGGTACCCGACGCATTCGCGCAGGTTGAAGAAACTAAGTTTGTGGTCAATGGCGTATTGTTTCAGCCAGAGACGGATTTCATTAGATGGTTCGGGCTGCAGGTGGCAGTGTTTGATGTCAAGGACTTTGTCGAAACATCCCTCTTTGTGAAAGCCGAGACTGAATCCTTCCGGGCGGGTGTTGACCTGGGAATATCCCCCCTTGAGGTTATGAGAGAAGCCGTTTGGGTAATCAGCCGGATTCAACGGTGTGTGAGGGTCGAAGACCATATCGGGGTCTTCACCGTCATACAGCCATCGTCTGTCGGAGAAGGAAAATTCCAGTTTGTTCCGATATTCATAAATTTTCCTGGAACCGAGTATGTCCCTGACTCCGTTAAGCCGGATGTGGCCTATGCGTGTCAACTGTCTATGACCTGCCGGTGCTTGAAACGCAGCTGCATTTCATAAGGGACTGACTGCCATTTACAGCCCCCGCATTCGCCGTAATGACTGCATAGGGGTGTGATTCTATCCGGAGAAGCTTGAATCATCCTATATACGGTACCTTCCATATAGGATGATTTGTTTTTGGTAACCAGTATATCGACTATGTCGCCCGGAATGGTGTGCGGAACGAAAATGGCTTTCCCATCGATTCTGGCCAGAGAGCGTCCTTCGGCCGCGAATGTCTCGACGGTGATATTTTCCAGGATTTTCCTTTCTTTTTTATGCCTTGACATTTATATGCTTAGAGTTCTATTTTGATAATCTGGTCTGTCAGTCCTTCAGCCCTCATAGGAACAGTGAAAGAAGTTTCGCTCTTTCCACTGGTAAATTTGATGGGTTTGCCGTCAAATGTAGTCACCTTTCTGGCTTTGGCGAAGGGGAGTGTTATGTTCTCGACGGGATTCAGAATATGAACGTAGAGAGTGTTGCCCTTTCTTGTTACCAGACCCCATTCCTGTTCGGGATAGAAACCTCCGTCGGTACCCTTGATGGCTTCATTGCCGTAGGCGCGCATCCAGTCTCCAAGCTGGCGAAGAAGTTCCATAGCTTCCACAGGCAGACATCCGTCCGGGCGGGGACCGATGTTCAGAAGGACGTTGGCATCCTTCCCTGCAGCGCGTACTATGAGTCTTATTACCTTGTCGATGGATTTATAATCCTTGTCACCGATACAGTAACCCCAGGAATTATTCATAGTGATGCAGGACTCTACGGGAATGACGGTGCTGATTTGCTGTCCGTCTCCGAAACCGGTGGTATTTTCTCCGGGAATATCCTGTTCGAATATCTGCAGGTCTTCACCGGGGAAGGGCTGCATATGATGGTTGTCTGCTACCAGACAGGCCGGTTGAAGGGAATGTATCAGTTCATACTGATGGGACAGCCCCCAGGTGCTGTCTGCCCGTTCGCGATGACCTTGGCATTTGTCCCAGACTCCATCGAACCAGATACATCCGATAGGACCGTACTGTGTAAGGAGTTCGGTGAGCATATCATCCATATATTTCTTGTAGGAGCGCCAGCTTCCTTCATTTCCTTCGGGACGACCGGCATTGTGACCTGTGTTTCCCAGAGGCCAATAGTCTTCGCGGGACCAGTCAAGATGGGAGAAATAGAGATGAAGTTTGAAATCCTGTCTCCGGCAGGCAGAAGCCAATTCACCTATGATGTCACGATGAAAAGGGGTGGCATCGAAAATATTATAGGGATTGACCTTTGATTTCCACATCGAAAATCCGTCGTGATGACGGGATGTAAATGTGATGTATTCGGCACCGGCATCCTTGAAAGCGGCTATCCATTCATCTGCATTGAACTTGCTCGGGAAAAATCCTCCTGCAAGTTTTTCATATTCTTTGTAATTAATATTCTGATTGTTGAGAACCCATTCTCCGTCACCGAGCATAGAATAGATTCCCCAGTGAATGAAAATTCCGAGACGGGCGTTTTTGACGAATTTACGATATTCGACATTGCTTTCGGATGGAGTGTAACCTTCTTGTGCCATCAGCAGTGAGCCCATACTGATGAGAATGATGATGCTGAGTATTCGTTTCATAATATGAATGTGTTTTATAGGTTGATTGACAGGTAAAAGATGTATGCTGAATAAATCGCGATGAAGAATCCACCTTCGATGCGGTCGATTTTTGCTTTTCCGAAGGTCGTATTGGCCAGAAACAATACCAATGTGGAGAATACCATCATCAGCATATCGAGGAGTGTGATATTGCTCATCGTGAGGGGACTGATAATGGATGCCCCGCCGAGAATGAGCAGAATGTTGGAAATGTTGAAGCCGACTATGTTTCCGAGCGCCATCTGCCCCTTTCCTTTAAGTGCTGCCACCACTGAAGCCGCGAGTTCCGGAAGGGAGGTTCCAAGAGCCATTACGGTGATGCCGATGAACGCATCCGAAACTCCTAATGATGAAGCGATGGCACTGCCTGAATGGACGAAAAGACGTCCTCCGAAAATCAGTCCGCACAGTCCTCCGGCGATAAATATGGTCGAGAGCCACATCGAACGCTCAGTGGTGTCTTTTTTTTCTTCCTGTGGAACATCTTCCACTTGTGTACCGCTGCGGAAAGAATAAATCATAAAGAGTATAAAAGCGAACAGAAAAACGACTCCTTCGATTCTGGAAATGGTATTTACCTGACCACCGAAGAGTATTCTGTCCATCCCGAAGACGAACAGCAGCAGGGATGCTGTCAGACAGATGGGTATGTCGCGGCGCAGATTATTGCGCGTCAGCGCAATGGGGGAGACCAGGGTGGTGACTCCGAGGATTAGGAATACATTGGCTATATTGGATCCGACGATATTGCCGACGGCGATATCGGGATTGCCGTTGATGGATGCGATAAAACTGACCACCATTTCAGGTGTGGATGTACCGATGCCCACAATGGTCATACCCACGACGAATTCGGAGATGCCGAAGCGGCGGGCCACTGAAGATGTCCCTTCAACGAGGTAATCGGCACCGAAAAGAATCAGTACAAGGCCGAGGATTAATTTGATGAAAAGCAGTATCATTTGTTTTTGTCGGATTCTATGAGAGCAAGGAGTTTATCGATGGCCTCAGTCTGGGGTATCGAGCGCAGAACAGCTTCCTTGCCACGGTATAGGGTGACTTTCCCGTGGCCTTCTCCTACGTATCCGTAGTCGGCGTCAGCCATTTCCCCGGGGCCGTTGACGATGCATCCCATCACCGCTATGGTCAGGCCCTTGAGCTGGGAAGTGCGCCTTTTGACCTCAGAGAAAACGGTCTCGATGTCATATAGGGTGCGCCCGCAGGAGGGACAAGCGATATATTCGCACTGAGTTATGCGTCTTTTGGTGGCCTGCATTATGTCATTCTTGAAAGAGTTGATTTTCTCTTCGCTGAGTTCTTTTCCGTTCACGGAACCGCTGAGGGTGAAATCATCCGCAGTACGGTCCAAAAGAGAGGGACCGATGGCACAGGCTGCATCGATAATGAAATCTTCCCAAGTGGAAGCATCTACCCTGAAAGTTCCGTCTTTAAGCAGGGGATTCCTGCCTTCGGCAATGTAGGCGGCCACTCTTGCAGCCACTGGAATTTCTTTTACCGGGTTCTCAGTAAGGGATATGCGGATGGTGTCTCCTATGCCTTCTCGAAGCAGAGTGGCGGTGCCTGCCGCTGATTTGATTCGTCCCATATCTCCGTTGCCGGCCTCTGTAACCCCTACGTGGAGTGGATAAATCACCCCGTTTTCCGTCATCCTTCGGTAAAGAAGGCGGTATGCCTTCACCATCACGGGAACGCTGCTAGCTTTGAGTGAAAGCACTATGTTCTCGAAATGCTCTTCCTGACACATACCCACCCATTCCCAAATGGCCTCCATCATTCCTTCAGGAGTATTGCCGTATTTTTCCGTTATCCGTGCCCCGAGAGAACCGTGGTTGATTCCGATTCTGACGGCAGTATCATTATCCCGACAGATTTTTAGGAATTTTCTGAATTGGATGCAAGCCTGTTCGTGGTCCCTGTGAAAATTGCCCGGATTTATTCTCACTTTATCTGCCACTGACGCTGCTGCCAGGGCGGCGTCACTGTTGAAATGAATATCTGCCACCAATGGGGTGGATATCCCCAGTGAATGAAGTCTGGTTTTGATTTGTTTAAGGGATTCGACTTCACGAAGTCCCTGTGTGGTAAGGCGGATGAGCTGGGAACCGGCATCGTGAAGTGCACGGCATTGTGAAACGGCGGAATCGATGTCGTTGGTATCGACATTGCACATACTCTGTATTACACAAGGGTGACCGTGACCGATTTTAACTCCTTTTATGTCCGCGGAAATATATTTCATCTTTATTTCAATTTATAATGTAAGCCGCAGCTCAGGTTAAGCGAGTGGGGATGAGCATAAAGCCAGGAGGTGCTGCTGAATTTTTCGGGGTCAAATAGGAATCCGAAGCAGTATTGGTAACCGGCTCCGAGGTGGATTTCGAAGCGGCCGAAACGCAGTCCGAAGCCGCCCAGTCCCTCGATTCCATATTCAAAGCGCTTGTCAAAACAGTCCCATCCTTCCTCCTTCGTGGTGGAAAGGCGGTATCCGACGTATGGTCCCAGATTGACGAATATCCTGAAATGCTTTCCTATGTCGAAGTGAAAGGCGGAAAGAACGGGAAGTTGGAGAGTGGTTACGTTCTCGAAAAAATTAGGAATATCGATGTCGGAAGTGAATCCGAACTTGGTATATCTGATACCTGTCTGAATACCGAAGTATCCGATATATCCCCATAAGGGATGGTAATAGGTGTATAGAAG
>JAGHUZ010000146.1 GCA_018064575.1 Candidatus Minthomonas equi | reverse complement strand
ATCTCGGACGGTGCATTCAGTGCTGACGGAAAATGAGGTTCTGCTTTCGGATATTTCCAGGCCGTTGGAGTCGATGACTGTTTCTGTCAGATATTCATCTTCATATTGGCTTTCAGTGGAAATCAAACGCGGGTCCGACGGGATGCCGGAGATTACCTCCTGAAGAATTTCCATTTTCTGCCGGGACGTGATTTCCGGATATGTGGAGTCATTGATTTTGAGGTCAAATCCTTTCCCGTCATAGCAGATGCTTTTCGGCGGAAGAACCCTGCACTCGTCGGGTACCAGAAGGCGGGTGGCCCGGACTGCATTCCTGATAAATCTGCGAACATCGTCCGTATCAAGCCGGTTAGTGGTGAATACGCCATATCTTCCGTCAGTGAAGATGTTAAGATGAAGTGCCCTGTTAGTGGCATTCTGCATGGAGTCGGGTTCTCCGTTAAGCAATGTTATGGATGTGTTGCCGCCTTCCACAAGTGTGACTCTGGCGGCCTGTGCTCCCTCGTGCAGAATCATTGACATCACTTCATATATCGCGCCGTTTTTTCCCGCCATCAATTGATTCCTCCTACATTGAGATTGTTTATCAGAACGGTCGGCATACCGCAGCATACCGGGACGTGTTGTCCTTTTCCACAGGTCCAGGTCGAATTTTCCATTTTGAGATTGTCGGCCACGGCGGACATATCCGCGAGAGCCTGTGGGCCGTTTCCTATGATATTGCAGTCCTTGACAGGTCTGGTGAGATGACCGTCTTCTATCAGGTATCCGCTTTTGACGAAGAAAGTGAAGTCTCCGGCCCCTATCTGGACCTGGCCGTTCGAGAAACTGTCCACATAGATTCCTTTTCTGACGCTTCTGATTATGGATTCTTCGTCCATATCACCGTTTTCCATATATGTGGCTCTCATTCGCGGAATCGGCATATATCTGAAGGATTCGCGTCGTCCGTTTCCTGTGGGGGAAACTCCGTAGAATGAAGCGCTTATTCTGTCGTGAAGATAAGAATTCAGAACACCGTCCTTGACCATATATGTCTTTTCTGCAGGAACACCTTCATCATCGATGTTCAGGGAACCTCTGTTTCCCGGAAGCGTCCCGTCATCGACAATGTTTATTCCCGGCCGACAGATTCGGTGTCCCATTTTCTCCGAGAAAATGGAGACGTTTTTCCTGTTGAAGTCGGCTTCGAATGCGTGCCCTATGGCTTCGTGAAGTAGAATACCACCACCACCTGCGGCTAAAACTACGCTGGTCTGACCGGGAGACGGCTGGCTGGCATTGAATAGGAAAGAGCATCCTTTCACAGTTTCTTCGGCCAGATTTTCCACCAAAGCGTTATTGATGAACTCAAATCCCTGACGGAAACTTTTGGATGCATGGAAATTTTCCGTTCTTTCTCCATCCTGCATTATGACTGTGGCTCTCAATGAACCCAGCGGGCGGAAATCCTCGAAACTTTCACCGAGAGAATTGGCATAAAGTATATGTGTTTCCTGGTCGGTAAGATATCCGATGAGTTTGATGACTCTGGAATCCAGAGAAAATGTCCTTTCATTCAGAAGCATCAGAGCGTTTTTCTTCAAGGCTACAGATGTTTCGCTCCAGGGCTGTAGAGCAGGATAGAAATTGTGTGATCCCCTGTCGGGGGTAGCGGTGGATGGAAGATGAACTTTATCAGTGGCTGAATGCCAATTCCCGATGGAGGCTGCGAAGCGTGCAGCTCGCAACATATCATTCAACTCTGTCGTTTCAGAATATGCGTACCCGGTTTTGTCTCCCTTGACCACTCTTATTCCTACACCATAGTCAATGTCTGAAGAAACCGCATTTACCTGACAGTCACGCAGAACAAGACTGTTTACCGCGGTATGCTCGAAAAAGATATCCGCAAAATCTCCACCGGAGGACAAAGCGGCCGTGATGACTTTGTCGATATCCTCTTTCGAAGTATTGAAAAGTTTGATGAAATAATCTGTCACGTCAGGATGGGAATTCTTATAACTCAGTGGCTTTCACCTTGGTGATTTTGCCGTTTTTCGCGAATGCTATGTCAGAATTTGTCTTCTTCTTCTCACGTACCAGATTCTCAAAGGTTTGGTATAACCCCTGCATCACGTTATCCCTCAGTTCCCTTGCCTCTATTTCGCTCATAAATATCGATAATTTGGTTTAGTTTCGTTTTATTGTGTATTTTAGTAGTAATCTCCCTGCCTCCTTCGACTACGATTTCCACCGGACTGTAGGAATTGTCCACGACTATCCAATAGTCCACCAATGGAAGGTATCTGTCGAAGAGATTTACTATCCCCTGCACATATCTCCTTCTTATGCTCTCTTCGGGGATGTTGTGTCCCCCGCTCAATACCCTCAGTCTCACCCTTTCCACCGCCAGTGACGGCATATTCAGCCACAGAAATATCAGCATCACTGAATAACCGTTTTCGTGGGCTCTCCTGATGAGGTTTGAATACATCTTGGTGGCCAGTGTGGTCTCCACTGCAAAATCTGCACCGGACTTCATCAGGGTATCCATCCGCATCAGCAGTATCTTGGCTGCCTGTATGGAAGAACTTTCGGGATTGAGAGGGTTCAGTCCCTTGGCTATTTCATCGGCATTGCAGAATGTGTCGCATTTGAGCCAGTCTTTCAGTATCTGCATACTGGCTGTTGTCTTGCCTGCTCCATTCGGCCCGCTGATTATATACAAATTGGGCATAAATCCGATGATAACACACAAAGATATAAAGAATGTTTTTGATGCAATCAATTTTCTCGTCTTTTCTTTGTACATTTGTATCAATTAGATATCATACCTATGAAAATCAATAGATTATTATCACTGGTGATTATATGCTCACTGATGATGGTGTTTTCCTGTAAAAAAACGGAACCATCTCCACGTGTAGTGGAAGATTTCAATTTCGGATGGAAATTCGCCCTTGGAGATGATGCTCTTCGCTCGTCACAGAGATACGATGACAGTTCCTGGAGAGAACTTCATCTTCCTCACGACTGGAGCATAGAGGGAGAGTTCGATGCCGCCAATCCGTCGACTCCGAGCTGCGGCTCTCTGCCCGGGGGTATAGGATGGTATAGGAAAACATTCATCACACCTGAGATTCACGGGAGAGTTTTCCTTGAATTCGACGGAATATTTATGAATAGCACTGTATATGTG
>JAGHUZ010000291.1 GCA_018064575.1 Candidatus Minthomonas equi | reverse complement strand
GTATATCAGTTCTATATGTTGGTTCGCAGGAGGTTTGTTTAGTCGTTATGGCCAGATTGTATATAGTCCCGACACCTGTCGGAAATCTTGAAGATATGACTTTCCGTGCCGTGGATGTTCTTAAATCGGTCAGCCTGATTTGTGCGGAGGATACCAGAACGAGCAGTGTTTTGCTGAAAAAGTATGATATTCATACAAGGACTATTTCCCATCACAAGTTTAATGAACATTCGAATTCAGCTATGATTCGGGACCGGATACTGGCAGGAGAGGATGTGGCATTGATTTCCGACGCTGGAACTCCAGGAATATCCGATCCGGGCTTTTTCCTGGTCCGGGAATGTGCCGCTGCCGGAATCGAAGTACAGACGCTTCCCGGTGCGACTGCTTTTGTCCCTGCTCTTGTCGATTCGGGATTTCCGACTGACCGTTTTGCCTTCGAAGGATTTCTTCCCGTAAAGAAAGGACGTCAAACCAAATTTGCGGAACTCTCACGGGAAGAAAGAACAATGATTTTTTACGAATCTCCGTTCCGTCTTTTGAAAACACTTACGCAGATGCAGGAAGTTTTCGGACCTGACAGGAGAGCATCTGTCTCACGGGAAATCAGCAAGATTCACGAGGAGACTTTACGGGGGAGTCTGGAAGAACTGGTTGCTCATTTTACAAATGTCGCGCCCAAGGGCGAAATAGTACTGATAGTGGAGGGGATGGATTATGTGGGGAAAGGAGAAAAACAGTAGGGAATTTCTTGGAAAGATTACCATATTTCTTGTAATGGGTTTTGTCCTGTTGCAGTTGGGCGTGTTCATACGTGATGCATTCTATTTCAAGTCATCAGTTGAATCTCCGGAGCGAATTATTCACGATACGGTGATAATCAAGGAGATACATACGGTATCAGTGGATGGCATCCATTCCGGGAGGCAGGGCGAATCTACAGTAGCAGATGTTATGTCTGACTCCGGACCGCAAGTCCCAGAAGCTACTTCACTTCTGGTGGAAAATGATTCCAAATGGCCTGCAGGGAAATCTGAATTGCCCAAAGGTGATTCCAAGTGGAAGTGGGATGTTGTGGAACTCAATTCAGCCGACAGTGCCCTTTTGGATGAACTTCCTGGAATAGGAGGGTACTATGCAAAGCAGATATTGCGGTATCGCGAACGTTTGGGAGCATTTACCGATGTGTGGCAGTTGTTGGAAATCAGGGGTATGGACTCTGCCCGTGTGGCCAGAATCGTTCCGAGGGTGAGGATAGACTCAACATATATTGTCTGGATGAATTTGGATACGGTTTCTGAAGAAACTCTGGCCAGACACCCGTATGTCGGGCGAATGGCTGCAAAGGGTATCGTCCGTCTGCGGGAGTCGCTGCCGGATGGTCAATTGTCGCTTGAGGACATCGTAAGGAATGGAATATTGACTCGGGAAGGAGGGGAAAGATTCGGAAGATATTTGGATAAAGAAAAAAATAAAAAACATTTCGTGTTTAGAAAAAATATTATAATTTTGCGACTTCGAATGTTGTGTTCGAAATAAAGATGTTTGACAAAAAGTTCACTTGTGTGTTTCGTAAAGGTCTGCTGGTAATGGCATTCCTTCTTGGTGTGTGTGTTGTCCTCCGCGCCGGGTGTGATACGGAACTGCTCAAGACTGCGCTTAAAGAGCAGGGCTTCACGAATATCCGGGCAGTGTCCGTGGATTCGTTGACTGTCCTGACGATTCAGAATGAAGCCTACAAACTTCAGGCATCCGGAATCGCGGCCGCGATACGGACTTTGGAGAAAGAAGGTGTTTTGAATGAGGGTGTGGTCAAGATGATAGTTTTGGATTACGATGTGCCGCAAGTAACTCTGATGTATGATTCCAAGCTTGGAGATTGGGAAGTGTCCCATCATCTCGACAAATCGGACTGGGAGATGGTGCGGAAGGAACGTAAAAAGAACAGTTCCTTCGGAAAGGTGGACATTGTGGTGTATCCGCAGGTTTCGCTTATGAACTTGATTATCACCCAAGTCTATCAGAGCCTGTGGCAGTTGAGTCCAGCGGTGGAGATGACATTGTGGCCGGGTTCTAAATTGTCATACCAGATAAAAATTCCAGTATACAATGATGGCTACGGTGCGAGAGAGGGGAAGGTTCATCCGGGTATGATTACCTTGTCGCAGCGCTTCAGACTTCCTTTGGATATCACCGGCAAGGGCGTTGTGGGGGTGTTCGCGAATAACCGTTACGGATTAGGAGTTGAGATGCAGAGACGGTTTTCATTTGCACCGTGGATGATGTTGGAGGGTGGATTCAGAATGCTCGGGCTGAGCTATTTTGAAGGTTTTCAGTTCCATATGGGAAAGGAATTGGAACCGTTCTGGAATGTAGGGATGAATTTTTACTGGCCGAGGGTGGATACGGAGTTCAAACTGAAGGCTGAGAAGTTTCTTCTGGCGGACATAGGGGCGAAGGCAGAGGTGATAAGACATTTCCGCCACTGCAGCATCGGTTTTTATGTGGAGAAGGGGTTCAACACCTATGCTCATACCAATGGGGGGTTCAGATTTCAGATAGCCTTGCCTCCATATAGGTATAAACGTTCCGGTTATTGGCCGCGGGTGACTACTTCCGGACAGATGGGGATGAATTACAATGCCAATAATGAGCAGAGATGGTATAAGGAGACAAGATTGGAGTCGTCAGACAATATAATGAACAGTAATGCGTTCAATCCGTATTATATAAAGAAGGAGATAAAGAGATTGAATGTATTGGAACAGAGAAACGAAAAGAAAACGAAAAAGAAGAAAGAATATTAACAACATTAAAACAACTAATTTTTTATCCAATGAAAAAGTTTTTTCAAAATTTGGCTTTGGCCAGTCTTGCAATCACGGGTGTTCTCGTTTCCTCCTGTAAGGTAGAGAATATCCAGACTACTTTCGAACCCACGCCTGCTGTGGCTACCGTTACAGTAAAAGTGTTTGATGTCACAGATGCTAATAATGACGTTACTAGCAAAGCGAATCTTTTTACTGACAGCAATAATGCCAATATCAAAGTTACAGGCAATGTAATCACTGTTACCGGTACTCCGGAAATAGCTGCTCAGACATTTACCGTTTTTGCCACAGTAGATGGTTTGTCCTCGGGAGATACAAAAGTTGATATCCCTTCACTGCTAGCGGGTGGTCAGGCTCAAATTCCGGCTACTATTCTTGTAGGAAAATTAGCTGAAGGTTACAGGTTGGGGACCCGGAAGGTAATAGGCCCTACTATGGAAGTAGGTAGATTCGAATCTCTGTTTGGACATGCTACACATACACATTCGTACAAACACGCGACCGTAGGGCATAATTCTGACATCGACGGTGAATGGCTTTATAATGAAACCGAGTTCATTCTCAATACAGAAGTAGAGTATAATAGCCTTTGTGGAGTCAGCAAGGATTACTCGTATTGCGACATTAACGACAAGGCTACACAGAATGACATTCCTATCGTTAATGCATATTATGATGCATATCTCCTAAATTCTGTCGTAGCTGAGAAGAAAAAACTTCCTATCACTGTTTCAGCTTTCTCAATGTATTCTGTATTTGGTTGCAGGTTAATTTACAAAGAAGAATATACAGTGATTCGTGAAAATGCAGATGAAACCGAAACGACTATTGCTACTTTCGGCATAGGAAACGTAGTTACCACTGTAGAGTACTGCGAGGCAGCTATCCCCGGTCACGAAGGTCATTATCACTTCGGACACGGTCACGATGACATTCACGGCTATAGTAGCAATGCCGGCGGTGGTATATTCTTAGG
>JAGHUZ010000240.1 GCA_018064575.1 Candidatus Minthomonas equi | reverse complement strand
TTAAAGGCATAGTGCGCTGCCTTGTAATCTTCCGTAGTGTAATATATTCTGGCCGCTTCGAAAGCCTTGCGTTCCAGACGATTCTTAAAATCGTCCAGCATCTCCATACATCTGGCAGAATATTCATTATCAGGGAAGTCTATCATAAATTCATTAACAGCAGACATAGCCTTGTGTGTCGGCAACTGATCCAATTCATATCTTAAAGTCTGGGAGTAGAGGCATTCCAGATAAAGGAATCTGGCCTCGTTCACGAATGGACTTTGCGGGAAGGAAGAATAAAAGGAACTGAATGCCGATTCGGCCGTGACCAAATCACCGAAACGATAATGGGACAGAGCAGTATAATAATTAACAGTGTCCTCCTGTGGGAGTCCGCTGACTATGAGTTTCATAGATTCAAACAATGAAGCAGCCTTCGAATATTTTCCCCTTCCAAAATACTCGAACGCGCCCTTGTACTTCTCCTGTACATCCTGACTGGAAAGAAGCATCTCATACTGGCTCTTGCACGAGGATGCCGCCAGGACTACAGCCATCAAAACCGTAAGTATGCTCGTTTTTTTCATCATTCTGTCATTTCGCAAAAAGCGTGCAAAACTTTCAACCTGCAAAGTTAAGAAATAATATGACAGTTCATATCTTTCGGTAAGAATCTCTTTCAAGTGCACAAAGATAGTGCAAACAGAAGCTTTTTTTTGGCCTTTCCGAAGATTTTTTCTACATTTGTAATGATTTGACTCATTTTTTAGAAAAAAAACATTTATCCAACTAATAATAACTTAAACTTATGAGTAACAAAAACACCAACATCGTAGCGATAGTGACTATGTGCTTCATTTTCGCTATGATATCATTTGTCACCAATATGGCCGCACCTTTCGGCAATATTTGGGGTAATCAGTACGAATGGTCCAAGATGGCCGGTAATCTGATGAACTTCGTCGCTTACCTGTTCATGGGTATCCCCGCAGGAAAGATGCTCATCAAGGTGGGATATAAGAAAACCACCCTCATCGCCCTCGCCGTAGGTTTCATCGGCATCTGCGTCCAGTATCTTTCACACTTCGAGTTCCTCGGTTCGACCGCTATCTTCGTATATCTGCTGGGAGCATTCATCTGCGGATTCTGCGTTTGTATGCTGAACACCGTGTTAACCCTATGCTTACCATCCTTGGCGGCGGCGGAAACAAAGGAAACCAGTATATCCAGATAGGAGCCACACTTAACTCCATGACAGGAACCCTCACACCCCTTCTCATCGGAGCCATGATCGGAACCGTCACTGCCAACACTTCCATGAGTGACGTGATTCCTCTTCTCTATATCGCTATGGGGGTATTCTTCGTAGCTTTCATCATCATCTCGATGGTAAAGATTCCCGAACCTGCCCAGGAAAGAAATTCAATGACATTCGAACACAGCGCGTGGAAATTCCGTCATTTCGTTCTCGGAGCAGTCTCCATTTTCTTCTATGTCGGCATTGAAATCGGCATTCCCGCACAGGTTAACTTCTATCTGGCAGATGCATCTCCCAATGGGGCAGGCATCGCACTCAACGGAGCCGCCATCGGAGGTGCCATCGCAGCCGGTTACTGGCTTCTTATGTTCGTGGGACGTCTCTGCGGCACGTTCATTTCAGGCAAAGTCAGCCCCCGTTCCCAGATGATTTTCGTTTCAGCGCTCGCCACTCTGTTCGTCCTCATAGCCATTTTCATCCCGAAGAGCACGACCATCAATATGCCAGGATACAGCGTGGCTGACGGTTTTGCCATGTTCCAGGTACCCCTGAGCTGTCTCTTCTTCGTTCTCTGCGGTCTCTGCACCTCCGTAATGTGGGGAGCCATCTTCACCCTGGCAGTCGAAGGTCTCGGGAAATATACGGAACAGGCTTCCGGTATCTTTATGATGCTCGTTGTCGGTGGCGGC
>JAGHUZ010000225.1 GCA_018064575.1 Candidatus Minthomonas equi | reverse complement strand
TGCGCCGGATGGATGGGAAGGAGATATGGTATTGATTACCGCCTATAGTATGATGGCCCCTGAACCTACCTTCGTTCAGGGCTGAAATGAAGCCTTCGGCAGAGCCCTTCCCGAAGGTAGGTTCAGGGGCGAGGGGAATACGGCTCTGACAAAAACTTTGGAGTTCACTGATTATTTGTCTATTTTTGTTTTCTGCTAAAGGTTGGTTCTTGGTCAGCTGAGGAAATGATTTTTTTGTATCCGCAAGGTTTCTTGCGGAATTTGGGATATGATTACGATAGAACAAGCGCGAAAAGATATTCGTGAACTTCTGGAGTTCATAGGTGAAGATCCCGACAGGGTGGGATTACAGGAAACTCCTGATAGGATGATACGTATGTTCGGAGAAATGTTCCGTGGGTATGACCCTTCTCAGAAACCCGTGATTACCACTTTTCCCAACGGACAGGATGGAATTATTTATGACAATATGGTGGTGGACTGCGGAACTTTTTACTCCGTATGCGAGCATCACTGCCGCACATTTTTCGGCGAATACTGGTTCGCCTATCTTCCAAACCCGAAAGGACGGATTCTCGGACTCTCCAAGATAGGCAGGGTGGTGGACTACTGCTCATCACGTCTGCAGGTTCAGGAAAGACTTGTACAGGATGTCGTGAAGATGCTTACCGAGGCTCTCGGTGAGGAAAATCCGCCATTCGGTATGGCTTTGATGATGAAGGGACGCCATATGTGCAAGGAATCCAGAGGCGCCCGCAAAAGCGGTATGATGACTTCGACCTGTCTTACCGGAGCTTTCCGCCGCAGTGCCAGAGTCAGACAGGAGTTTCTGAGTTACATTTCATCTCCCCAGTGATTTTTTGTGAAAAATAACTAACTTCGCCGAAATTATTAATGTGTCCGAAAATGAATAGAAAAATAGTTGTCGGTATAACTCAAGGAGATACGAATGGTATAGGCTATGAGGTGATAATCAAAGCTTTAGCTGATGCCAGGATGCTTGAGCTATGCACTCCCATCATATACGGTTCATCGAGAGCTTTCGGTTTCTACAGAAAACTGGTGCCGGATGAAGAACATATCCAGTCGAATATTATCAATACTGCCAGAGACTGTCACCCGAAGAGAATCAATATCATAAACTGTGTCCCCGATACTTTTCACATCGATCCGGGACAGCCGACTCAGGAATCGGCCCATGCGTCAGTACTCGCTCTTCAGGCTTGTGTGAAAGACCTCAAGAACGGGGACATCGATGCTATGGTGACCGCACCTTTCAATAAAAAGGCTGTTTCCGCAGACGGTTTCCCATTTCCCGGTCATACCGAATATCTCGTCAATGAGTTCGGGGTGAGTGACGGTCTGATGTTTCTCTGTTCCGATAAAATGAGAGTAGGAGTGGTTACCAATCATATCCCTATATCCAAAATATCAGAAAATCTTTCCATCGGAAAAATATTGGGAAAATTGAAACTGATGAACGAATCACTTAAAAGGGATTTCGGTATCATCAGGCCCAAAATCGCGGTTCTCGGTCTGAATCCTCATTCCGGGGATGGAGGTCTTCTGGGGAATGAAGAGGAAACGGTTATAGGACCGGCGATAAAGGCGGCCGAAGAAGAAAAGATACTCGCATTCGGCCCTTATTCCCCCGACGGTTTTTTCAGCGTGCATCAGCAATATGATTTCGATGCCGTTCTGGCTATGTATCACGACCAGGGCTTGATACCATTCAAGGCTCTCGCTTTCGACAGCGGTGTCAATTTCACTGCCGGTCTTCCTGCTGTCCGGACATCTCCCGATCACGGAACTGCCTATGATGTGGCTGGACGGGGCGTTGCCAGCTCGATACCGATGAAATCGGCCATTTATGCGGCCATAGACATAGTACGCAACAGGTGGGCATACGAAGAAATGAATGCCAATCCGCTGAAGATAAAGATGGAAGAAGGAAATTCAATGCGCGGTCCCGTCTAATGGAAAATGATTTGAGCAGGCCTGTAATTCATCTCTTTACCGATGGCTCGTCCAGCGGTAATCCGGGTCCTGGCGGATGGGGCGCCATTCTGAAATGCGGTAATCTATGTAAGGAACTTTCCGGTGGGGAGGTGATGACTACAAACAACAGAATGGAACTGATGGCCGTTATCGCGGGCTTGGAAGCCATCAAATGGGAGAATGCATCGGTGGTGGTGACTTCTGATTCGAAGTATGTGGTGGATGCGGTGACCAGGGGATGGCTTGATACCTGGCTGCGTACCGGTTTCAAGGGAAAGAAAAATCCGGACCTGTGGATGAGGTTCAATGACATATACCGGAGACATCGCGTCTCGTTCCACTGGGTCAAAGGCCACGCCGGGCATCCGGAAAACGAGAAATGCGATGAACTGGCTGTCACACAGACAAAACGATATCTTGAAATTAAAAATAAAACTGAATAATCATGTTACGTACAGAAGTAGAAGTTTCGGAAAAATATCTGAACAAAGCATTGGCAGCATTTGACGTGCTGGAAGGAAGAAAGGGAAAGGGAAACGATTTTCTTGGATGGCTGGACCTCCCCGAAAAGACACCGGAAGCGATTATTGCAGGATGTGAGAACGTGGCGGCGGACTGGAAAGCAAAGGGAGTGCAGGTGGTGGTCGCCATTGGAATCGGCGGTTCTTATCTGGGTGCAAAGGCTACTATCGAGGCCTTAAGGCATACTTTCGAAGAGGATATCAATCCGGACAAGATGCGTGTCGTATTCGCAGGTCATAACCTCAGCGAAGAGTATCACGCCGAACTGCTTGATTTTATAAAGGACAGGAATATAGCTTGTGTGGTAATTTCCAAGTCGGGCACTACTACAGAACCTGCAGTCGCTTTCCGCGTGGTAAAGAATCTCATCGAGAAAAAGTATGGAAAGGCGGAGGCTGCTGAAAGAATCGTGGCTGTCACCGATGCGGCCCGCGGAGCTCTCAAGGGACTTGCTGCCGGCGAAGGTTACAGAACCTTCGTGATTCCGGATGACGTGGGAGGCCGATACAGTGTTCTTACTCCGGTGGGACTTCTCCCAATCGCTCTGGCCGGCTATGATATCCGCCAGTTGATGAAAGGCGCTGCCGATATGGCTGCCAAATGTCGCAGGAGGGACGTGGATAATCCGGCTTTGCGTTACGCTGCTGCGCGTAACGAACTTTATGCTTCCGGAAAACTTACTGAAATTCTGGTCAATTTCAATCCCAAGCTCCAGTATGTCGGTGAGTGGTGGAAGCAGCTCTACGGAGAGTCGGAAGGAAAGGACGGCAAGGGAATTTTCCCTTCATCCGTTAATTTTACCACTGACCTTCACTCTATGGGACAGTATATTCAGGAAGGTGAACGTCATCTTTTCGAAACTGTCATCTCTGTGGCCAATTCCAAGCGTTCTCTGGTCATCGAAAACGATGCGCAGAATCTCGACGGTCTGAATTTCCTCGCAGGCAAGCATCTTGACGAATGTAACAAAATGGCTGAAC
>JAGHUZ010000085.1 GCA_018064575.1 Candidatus Minthomonas equi | reverse complement strand
TCATAACCCGTGACCTCATAGAGTGATAGTTCGTTGAGATACACTTCGGCGGTGTGATGATTCCTGCCGTGGTCGTCGAACCAGTCTCCTTCAATAAGCTGTAGAAACGGATTGAAGTTCCCGAAATGCGAGTTCGGAATGACCGCGGTCCAAACCCCGTCATTCCCTTTTTCCCAGTTGGAAACGGGCTCCGACCCCTTGATTTCGACAAGTTCTCCTTCTGCAGCGCGGTAGAGAATGCGGCGCGAGTCATCAATTCCACCGAAAAGCGGATTCACCCATTCACGGTATATCCCGGTATGGACGGTCACGGTGTCACCGGGCATAGCTTTCTGTGCCGCTGCGTTGATGGTTTTCAGCGGAGCCTGTGCATTGCCTGCGGCAGCATCGCTGCCGGTAGGGGAGACGTGATATTCACTTGCACCTGCACAAAGGCATATTAGCGGGAAAAAAAGAGATAAAGAATAAGTTTTATAGTTCATAAGCTATGAGTACCATCTGTCCCGGTGCCAGTGTCAGGGTGACATTCCGGCCCTTGATTTTGAAGTCAGTAAACTCGGTCTTTCCGTTTTGAGTTATGGTCCAGGCCTTGGCATCGCGCGGAAGTGTAACTCCGGCAGGCAAAGTCCAGGTCTTGTCGGTGTAGCCGTTCTCCGAGAAGGCGACAATGTTTTCATCGCCGAGCCAGACTGCAGGAATGAATACATCGCCCCCGGAAGCGAGAATGATGCCGTCCTTCGCGACCGACATTTCATCTTCTTCATCTACATACTTGGTTCTTACACCATCCTCGAACACTCCGATGCCATTGTCATTCTCGTCCTTTATCAAAGCTTTGCGGGCGAAGGTATTCAGATATTGACATATGAGATTTTTCTGACAGAATCCCTTCTTGAACTCTTCAAATCCTTCTTCGGCGGATTCGGCATTCTTGAAGGTCTGTTCTCCGTTGATATTGTTTCCGAATGCGCGGACCCCGCAGTTCACTCCGTTGGCCTGAGACGCAGTCAGTGAGAGGCACATCTCTTCCGAACCGAAATGATAGTACATAGGGAAATAGCCCTCGGTGATGTTACCGATAGTCATATTCCATACGCCCTCTGTGGTGACATCGATGCCCTTGGAATCAAAATATTTCACTATGTTCGCCCTTGCTTCCATATCCTGCTCGGCCGTGTAACCGTGCCAGGGGCTGATGGGGGAAATAAATCCGACTTCATATTCGCCGTCCTTATTAATGAACGGAACCGGAGCGGTCTGATGGAATGCATCGATATGAATCGTACCGGCTTGAGCGATGGGAAGGATGCTGCAAAGTTTGTCTATCCTTTCCTGTGTCAGACCCTTTTCCCATTCTGCAGGATAACATACCTTGTAACCCCATTCCGAGTTCATAAGGGTGCCGTCTTTCTTTCTGGCGAGCACATTCGCATCCTTGTATTTCTCAAACAAGGGACTGTCATCAAAGGCATCGAACATATTGATGTGAAAGCTGACAGTAGTATTATATTCCTTCGCGGCCTCCATCAGCCAGCGTATGCTCTGCAGGGCATTCTCATCCTCGGGACGCTTGATGGCCTCATTGCCTTCGAAGAAAGCAGGATACTTGGAATCGTGGCCGTTGTACTGCCAGCCGACGAGGTAAACGACCTTCGGTATACCCAAGGTAATCC
>JAGHUZ010000304.1 GCA_018064575.1 Candidatus Minthomonas equi | reverse complement strand
CAATTGTTCTTCAGCTTGATGGGTGGGCAATCCTCCCCTTTTGCAGGCTCCGCGATATAGTAAACACCTATAGCGTCAAGAGCGGCACAGACCTTGACATCATCTTCAGTCGGAGCAAATCCGATAAACGTATCAAGTGTATTTTCCGCTGCGGAGGATGCCGTGATTTTAGCCAGATAGTGCTGCATTTGACGCATAATATCCTTCTGGTCCGCCTCCATCGAAGGAATCAGTTCCTTTTCAGCACGAAGCGCTTGAGCCCTCTCTTCAAGACGGGCCTTCAGGGACTCCATTTCTATGCGGGCATCTTCATAAGAGCCCTCGGGAGCCGGTATTTCCCCGATGGGAAAACTGTAATCCGAAGAATCTGACACCACTACGAAACGTACGGTATGTCCGTCGTTGTCTATCACCTCGAGAGGATACTCCCCTGCCCACTGGGATTTCTCAAACTGTTTTACCGGGGACTCATAAAAATGAAGGGTATATCCAAATGATGCCAGCTCCCTGACCTTTTCGGCAGAAAATGAGCCCCACGGAAGACGGGCTGCATAATCCTGCTGAGCTTTCAGAAAAGCCGCATTCAGTGATACATATTCATCATCTCTGGTAAAATCATCCTTTCTGATTCTTTCAACGGCTTTCTGAAGCCTGTCGTATTTATCATAGAGAGCGGAAGAGGTCTCATCCACAGGTTTGGCACTGCGGCTGACATCTATGATACCTATTTTCTGCAGATCATCAAGAAAGGCATCTGTCTCTCCGTGCAGGAGCACGAAAGAGTATTTCGTCATCTTAACTATCATATCACACCCTCCTGTTCTTCTTTCGCGTGTCTCGTCTTAACTATCTTCGAAGATGCTTTTGAAAGGTTCTCTTCATCCTCCATATACCTCTTTATCTTGCGTATGGCTTCCTGATATCCGGGAATCTGCACTTTTTCATACAGATTCACTTTCTGCGTGGTCTTTTTCCTTTGGAAATCGAGTATGCGGCTTTTTTCCACATACACTTCTGATTCTATTCCCAGCCTCGCAAGTGTCTGCAGGATATGCACCCCGTCATAATACCACATAGGAGAACGGAAAATATCTATTTCCTTCACATCCCATTCGATGCTCTTGAGTTCCGGCGTCTTGACTCCGGCCACCTTGACCGTGACCAGTTCTATATCCTTGACAGATACAAGTCCCGGCTGGAATTCGTTCCACAAGCCTGCGAGATATTCGTATGAACGAAGTGATGAAGACAGCTGTTCCAAAAGTTCATCCGAGCGCTGTTTGGCCTTCTTCACTTCAAGACGCAGGGCAGATTCCTTGTTCTTGAGAGTCGGAAGGGCCTTGGTACGGACCTTGAGCTGCTTGCCCAGTTCCGTAAGCGAAGTCTTGTTATATTGAAACTTTATGGCCATCTGTCTGAAAGATTAATTGATGGATTCTTTCCAATACTTGTCTATTATCTTCTGTTTCAGACCTGTCTCAGCCTTGGTGAAGTACTTTCCGAAGAGTTCCCAGGCCGTATCGAGCATCTCATCGATGGGAATATTGACGTCGATGGAGAGAAGGCGTGTGGAATACTCCCTGGCATATGCCAGACAACGGTTGTCATAGTCACTCAGGTCAAAGCCGTTTTCAAGTTTCGTCTTGGCATTGGCGGCATCGGAATACAGTCGCACCGCGCAGTTCATCACCTGTGAATGGTCCTCACGTGTCTGCTTTCCCTGAACGAGCTGTTTCAGACGGGAAAGTGAACGGAACGGGTCGATAATGGTCTTCCCGGTATCACTGTCATGACGAAGGAACAGCTGACCTTCTGTAATGTATCCGGTATTGTCAGGTATGGCGTGAGTGATATCACCGTCATTCAATGTGGTAACGGCTATGATGGTGATGGAACCACCGTCAGGAAGCTGTACCGCTTTCTCGTAAATCTTGGCCAAATCAGAATAAAGTGAACCGGGCATTGAATCCTTGGACGGAATCTGATCCATACGATTCGATACGATGGACAGTGCGTCTGCATACAGCGTCATATCGGTAAGCAGAACCAGCACCTTTTCATTCTTGTCCACAGCGAAATATTCGGCTGCCGTAAGAGCCATATCCGGAATAAGAAGTCTCTCTACGGGAGGCTGCTCGGTAGTATTTACGAACGAAATGATTTTGTTCAGAGCTCCGGCATTCTCGAATTCATGACGGAAATAAAGATAATCATCGTTCGAAAGCCCCATCCCTCCGAGGATGATTTTATCCACATCCGCACGAAGGGCCACCATAGCCATAACCTGATTATAGGGCTGGTCAGGGTCAGCAAAGAAAGGAATTTTCTGTCCCGAAACAAGAGTGTTGTTCAAGTCTATGCCCGCGATTCCGGTAGGAATCAGTTGTGAAGGCTGACGACGCCTGTAAGGATTGACCGAAGGTCCTCCTATGTAACGCCTCTCTCCCTCCACCTCCGGACCACCGTCGATAGGTTCACCGTAGGCATTGAAAAAACGCCCTGCCAGATTATCGCTGACATTGAGTGCAGGAGGTTCTCCGAAAAAGACCACTTCCGCATCAGTGGGAATATTCTCTGTCCCTTTGAATACCTGAAGGGTCACCATATCGCCCTTCATTTTTACCACCTGGGCCAGTCTGCCGTCAACGGTGGCGAGTTCGTCATTTGAAACGCCTGTGGCTTTTACCGTCACAGTAGCCTTTGTGATGGCTTCGAGGCGTGTGTATATTCTCTGAAATGCTTTACTTGACATAAGCGGTCTTTTCATTAATCTGTCCGAGATACTTATTGAAATCCTCACTTCTGAATTCCGAATAATTCATCTGACGGAAGAGGTTGATAAGTTCCTTATAATATTTCGAGCAGTCCTCGAAGGTTTCGAATTCCCGTTCTTTCGAACAGACATCAAGAACTTTCGTAAGCATATATTCCTGTCTCTCAAGTGGAGTGGAAGCATCGATGGCATCGAAAGCATCCTGCTGAAGTATGACGAAATCAATAAGTTCCGACTTCCAGTATCTTTCGTGATAACTCATAGGCACACCGTCATCACCGAGGATATTGATTTGCTCGTATGCTTCCTTTCCGCGGATAATGATGTTCTTGGCCTCCATTACCTTGTCCACCCAGTCGGGAGATATCTTCTCCTTCATGAAAGCGATGATTTCCGGATACTCCAGATATTTGGAATACGAATCCACGGGATCCACAGCCGGATAACGCTTCCTGTCCGCCCGAGCCTGATTCAATGCGTAAAAACAACGGGCCGCTTTCTTGGTGGATTCGGTAACGGGTTCCTTCAGGTTTCCTCCCGCAGGTGACACAGTACCGATAAAGGTCACAGCTCCGGTCTTTCCATTGTTCAGCGTTACGACACCGGCGCGACTGTAGAAATTCGATATGGTCGATGACAGGTCCACCGGGAAAGCGTCCGCACCGGGAAGTTCTTCCATACGGTTGGACATTTCACGAAGCGCCTGTGCCCAACGCGAAGTCGAGTCGGCCAGCAGAAGCGAACGGAGCCCCATAGCGCGGTAATACTCGCAGATGGTCATCGCTGTATAAACGGAAGCCTCACGGGCAGCCACAGGCATATTGGAAGTATTGCAAATGATAGTGGTACGTTCCATCAGCGAGCGTCCGGTACGTGGGTCCACCAGTTCCGGGAACTCAGTAAAAATCTCCACCACCTCATTGGCACGTTCCCCGCAGGCTGCCATAACGATGATATCAGCTTCCCCCTGCTTGGCTATGGCGTGCTGAAGAACAGTCTTCCCGCATCCGAAAGGACCGGGTATGAATCCCGTTCCGCCTTCGGCAATAGGATTGAGTGTATCGATGCACCTTACCCCGGTCTCCATTACGCGATAGGGTCTCGGTTTCTCCCTGTATGCGGTGACAGCTACCTTGACGGGCCATTTCTGCAACATTGATACATTATGTTTTTCACCTTCCGAGTCCACGAGAACCGCTATGGTGGAATTAGCCTTGTATGTACCGGCAGGCACGATACTCTCCACCTTATAAGTCCCCTTGAATGAGAAAGGAACCATTATCTTGTGAGGCAGCCAGCCTTCTTTCACTTCACCGAGCCAGTCGGCAGCCACAACGCTGTCACCGGCATTGGCGATGGGTGTGAAATCCCATTCTTTTTCCGGGTCTATCGGAAGTGTGTATTCCCCTCTGGTTAGAAAGACTCCGTTCATCGTGGCGAGATTATTCTGAAGTCCGTCGAAATTCGATGACAGAAGTCCCGGGCCCAAGGTCACCTCCAACATATGTCCTTCGAATTCCACAAAGTCGCCGTTTTTAAGACCGCGGGTACTCTCGAAAACCTGCACCGATGCATACTTTCCGCTGACCTTTATGACCTCCGCCATCATCCTGACCCCACCGAGGTGGATGAAGCAGATTTCATTCTGGGCCACGGGGCCATCCACCAATACAGTCACAAGGTTCGAAATGATACCCGTCACTTTACCTGTGGTTTTCCTGATCTGTTCCATTTATATAATTATTTATTGTTATCCTGATAATTGACACCCTTGAAAGTACCTCTGACCTCAGCCACAAGTTCTTCAAACATCCTGACACCTTTTTCGTGATCCATCTCCGACCATCTGGCCACTATCCTGGCCTTGATGACAAATCCGAGAATCACGTCTATGTCGAAATAGTGGAACGCCAGCAGTTCGTTGACTTTCTCCCAGCGCAGTCTGTCGAGTGCACGTTCACGTTCCATCATATCCTCCATTTCGAAGACTCGGTACATTTGCGGATAATCTTCGAACTCAGTACTGAAACTGCCATCCGTCCACCTTTCAGAATCGAAACCTTCTTTTCTGGAAAGATAATCCACCTGGGCGTTCCGGAGATTATGATCGAACTCATACCAACGGCGGATGAAGGGAATGGAACACTTCGACGCTCCCCTGTAAAAATGATGACCCAGATTGGCAGGTATGAAGCCCTGCTCTATCCAAGCCACTGCCCTCCTGTCCCGTTCACTCAAAAGAGGCAGAATATGCCCCACAGTCTCTTCGTATGAGAACTGTGCAGGAGAGAAATCAGCCGACAGGCACGGAAGTCCGCTTATGATGTAGTGATAATTATTCATTTGCCTGTAATTAGCCGAAAATGAGTTTCTTGGTTCCCGGCCTCAGAAAATCGGAAAGCATTCCGGAAAAATCCTCCTCGGTAAAGCTGATGGCATATCCCTCACCCTTCGGAGCTATCTTGAATCCATTTTTGAAATGCTTTGAGAATGAGACTTCAAGACCCTTACCCATAACATCCACTGCTTTTTTCTCGACGAAAGCAGCCATTTCCTTCTGTCTGGAAGCTGGGAATATCACCTCAAGCGGAACAGCTTCGGCAGCCGAAGGATTGAAAGCACGTGCAATGGTCATCAAAAGTTCCTTTATAAATTCATCATCCGACATAGCACTTTCAAGCGGGGCTACAGTAGTCTTCGCGACTATCAGGTTTTCAACCTGCTTCCTTATGGATGCGATGGTTTGAACGGATGCCATTCGGAGATCGTTTGTTGTATTGGTACGTATCTCTTCAGCCTGTTTTCTGGCTTCAGCGATGATTTTTTCCGCCTCGGCACGGGCCTGAGCCACGATGCGGGCAGCTTCCTCCTGAGCTGTCGCCTTCATCTGTTCGGCTTCCTGCTTACCTTTTGACAGCC
>JAGHUZ010000102.1 GCA_018064575.1 Candidatus Minthomonas equi | reverse complement strand
TGGTACCCCCCTTGCTGTCGATAACGAATCGCATAACCCTGCCCTTCCCTGAATCCTGCGCCTCCAGCGGGATTAAACACAAGAGAGCGAAAAACGATGCAAACCACTTTCTCATACCACAAAAGTAACATTTTAATAACAAAAAACCGGCCAACCTTACGGCGGACCGGCTTTTCTGCTTATATGACCGTGTATTACTTACCCTGTGTCTTGCGGGGAGCCTTCTTCACGGGAGCCTTGGCTGTGGCCTTGGGAGCCTTTGGAGCAGCTGCGACAGCGGCTTTCTTGGCTTCATTGTTCTCAGTTGTCTTCTTTGCACGGCTACGGCGGGTAGCAGGTTTCTTTTCTGCAGGAGCAGCTTCAGCTGCAGGAGCGGCTTTTTCAGCAGGAGCTGCGGCGGCCAGAACGGCATCATTGAAATCGACGAGTTCGATGAATGCCATTTCAGCAGCGTCACCCTGACGGAAACCTATCTTGATGATACGGGTGTAGCCACCGGGACGGGTCGCTATCTTGGGAGCGACGATGCGGAAAAGCTCAGTAACGGCCTCTTTCTGCTTGAGATAAGAGAATACCATACGACGTGAATGGGTAGAGTCATCCTTCGATTTGGTGATGAGGGGTTCTACATACTCACGAAGAGCCTTGGCTTTTGCTACGGTAGTAGTGATGCGCTTATGAAGAATCAGTGAAGACGCCATATTGGCGAGCATTGCTTTACGATGTCCGCTCTTGCGTCCAAGATGATTGATAGATCTATTGTGCCTCATTTTCTTCTTCTAATTTTTTCTTTACTTCAATGTTGTATTTGGAAACATCCAGACCAAAGTTCAGTTTAACTCTGTCCATCAGAACATCGATTTCGTTCATAGATTTCTTTCCGAAGTTTCTGAAACGAATCAATTCCGCTCTCTGGTGCGATACCAAATCTGCGAATGTCTCGATATTGGCTGCCTTAAGGCAGTTGAGAGCCCTGACTGAAAGTTCCATATCGGAAAGCTTGGTCAGGAGGAGGTGACGCATACGGAGGGATTCTTCATCGAGAACTTCAGTATTGTTCTTCTCGGGAATCACCTCAAGTGAGATGGTCTTGTCAGAGAAAAGCATGAAGTGATGAATCAGTATCTTTGCAGCCTCAGTAAGGGCATCCTTCGGATGGATGGAACCGTCTGTCGTAATTTCGAGAATAAGTTTGTTATAGTCTGTCTTCTGCTCCACACGATAATCTTCAACAATATAGTTGACGTTTTTCATAGGAGTGAATATCGAATCGATGGCAATGGTCCCAAGAGGAGCATTTTCCACCTTATTCTCTTCTGCTGGAACATATCCGCGTCCTTTGCCTATGTGAAGTTCGATATTGAGTTTCACACTGGGTTCCATAGAGCAGATATGAAGATCGGGATTGAGGATTGAAAAATTACAAAGCGTCTTAGAGATATCGGCGGCCTTGAATTCCGTGGCTCCTGTCAAGGAAATGTTCACAACCTCGCTGTCAACATCCTTCACCTCTCTCTTGAAGCGAACCTGCTTGAGATTAAGGATTATATCCACTACACTTTCTATCACACCGGGGATGGTGTCGAACTGATGGCTGACACCGTCGATGCGGATGGAAGTGATAGCAAATCCTTCCAATGAAGACAATAATATACGACGCAGTGCGTTTCCAATGGTCACACCATACCCCGGTTCGAGGGGACGGAATTCAAAGCGGCCGAAGGTATCGGTAGCATCGAGCATTATTACCTTATCGGGTTGTTGAAATGCTAAAATTGCCATTATAACTTATTATTTAGAGTAGAGTTCGATGATTAACTGCTCATTGATAGGCTCGGGAATTTCGGTTCTTTCGGGAAGGTTCAGGAACTTGCCTGCCTCCGCTTCACGATTCCATTCTATCCAGGAGTATTTAACTGTATCCGCTATGCAGTTCTGGATAACTTCCAGACTCTTTGAGCGCTCACGTACCCCGACAACGGAACCGGGTTTAACGATGGTTGAAGGGACGTTGCAAATTTCACCGTTAAGAACGATGTGACAGTGTGAAACAAGCTGACGGGCGGCTGCACGTGAAGGAGCGATACCCATACGGTAAACCAGATTGTCCAGTCTGGATTCAAGAAGGAGAATCAGGTTTTCACCGGTAGTGCGGCCATTCTTCATCTTTCTTGCCTTTCCGTACAGATTACGGAACTGTCTTTCAAGAACGCCATAAGTATATTTCACCTTCTGCTTTTCACGAAGCTGTGTGCCGTACTCAGAAGTTTTCTTACGCTTCTTGGCCTGTCCGTGCTGTCCCGGAGGATAATTTCTTTTTTCGAAGTATTTGTCAGCACCGTAAATGGGTTCACCGAATTTACGTGCTATCTTAGTGGTAGGTCCAGTATATCTTGCCATATCATTATTCTGTTAATAGTTGAACAATTATACTCTACGGCGTCCTTTGGGACGGCATCCATTATGAGGAAGAGGTGTAACGTCGACTATCTCAGTTACATCGATTCCCATACCGGCAAGGGTACGGATGGCCGATTCGCGACCGGCACCGGGACCTTTGACGAATGCTTTAATCTTGCGGAGACCTAAATCATAAGCTATCTTACCGCAATCCTGGGCTGCAACCTGGGCGGCATACGGAGTATTCTTCTTAGAACCTCTGAAGCCCATTTTACCGGCTGATGACCAGCTGATGACCTGACCTTGAGAATTGGTCAAGGTTACGATCACGTTGTTGAATGTAGAAGAGATATGGGCTTCCCCATAGGCATCTACCTTTACAACTCTCTTTTTACTTGTTGTTCCTGTTTTCTTTGCCATAATCAAGCTAATTATTTAGTTGCTTTCTTCTTATTCGCCACGGTCTTCTTTCTACCCTTACGTGTACGTGCATTGTTCTTGGTACTCTGTCCGCGTACGGGAAGTCCGAGACGATGGCGGATTCCTCTGTAACATCCGATATCCATCAGACGCTTGATGTTCATCTGCACTTCGGAGCGAAGTTCACCTTCGATCTTGTAGTGCTCAGCGATAGTGCTCCTGATAGCAGCGATCTGGCTGTCATTCCATTCACTCACCTTGACATTGACGTCAATTCCGCAAGCGGCAAGAATGTTTCTGGCAGAGCTGCGACCGATTCCGAAGATATAGGTAAGTCCTATTTCTCCTCTTTTGTTTTTGGGTAAGTCAACACCGGCTATACGTGCCATATTCTTATTGTACTTTTTTTTAGTTTTTCGAATCAAATAAGTAATAAATGATTATCCCTGACGCATCTTGAATTTGGGATTCTTCTTGCAAATTACATAGAGACGACCTTTGCGTTTAACGATTTTACAATCCTCGCTACGCTTTTTGATGGATGTTTTTACTTTCATATCTGTAATTTTTATTTGTATCTGAAAGAAATTCTTCCTTTGGTCAAATCGTAGGGAGACATCTCCACCCTCACTCTGTCACCGGGAAGGATACGGATGTAATGCAGACGCATCTTCCCTGAAATGTGAGCTATAATTACGTGACCACTGTCAAGCTCCACTCTGAACATGGCGTTCGACAGAGCCTCAATAATCGTACCTTCTTTCTCGATAGCAGTTTGTTTGGGCATATAGGATAATTGTTTCCTTAGATTTAATTGTATGATTTCTTACCTTCGATGTAGTCATAATCGGTTAATACCTCAGTCCTGTCCTTGAGAATAGCGACCGTTTTTTCGAAATGTGCCGAATATTTTCCGTCTGCGGTATGTATGGCCCATCCATTGTCATTAAGATAGATGTTCCTGACACCGAGATTAATCATCGGTTCGATACAAATGGTCATTCCTGCAAGAAGTTTCTTCCCCTGACCGGCATGCCCGTAATTAGGAACTTCGGGCGACTCGTGCATATTTCTGCCGATGCCATGCCCCACCATTTCACGGACAGCGGAGTATCCGAAACTTTCTATGTAAGACTGTATGGCATTCCCCACATCACCTATTCTGTTTCCGGCCACCGCCTTTTCTATGCCGCGTTCCAGGGATTCCTTAGTGACTCTGAGAAGACTGGAGGTCTCCTCGCTTACCTGTCCTACAGGAAAAGTGTAAGCCGAATCACCATAGTAACCCTTGAAAATAGTACCGCAGTCGACGGAAACGATATCCCCTTCCTCGAGTCTGTAGTCCGACGGAAAACCGTGGACTACGACATCGTTTACAGAGAGACATAGAGTGTAAGGGAAACCACCGTAACCGAGGAAGCCCGGAACCGCACCGTGGTCGCGTATGAAAGTTTCAGCTAAACGGTCAAGCTCCATTGTAGTCACACCGGGAGCGACCTTCTTTCCTACTTCGGCCAGGGTTTTCGATACCAGAATGGCGTTCTCCTTGAGAATCGCTATTTCTTCTTCGGTTTTCAGTTTCACCATAATGACTTATATCTGCTAATTACATTCCGGCACGGCCTTTGAGTCGTCCGGTTTTCATCAGACCGTCATAGTGACGCATAAGCAGATGGGATTCTATCTGCTGTAGTGTATCCAGAACCACACCCACCAGAATCAACAGCGACGTTCCACCATAGAAATGGGCGAACTGATTGTTGATTCCAAGAAGCATGGCAAAGGCCGGCAGTATGGCTACTATAGCCAGGAACACGGAGCCGGGGAGCGTAATGCGGGACATGATGGAATCTATATACTCGGCAGTCTTCTTACCGGGTTTGACACCGGGAACAAAACCTCCGTTTTTCTTCATTTCTTCAGCCATCATGGTAGGATTGACTGTTACAGCCGTATAGAAATACGTGAACAGTATGACCAGAGTGGCGAAAATGAAGTTATACCAGAAACCTGTGTAATCGCTCAAGGTCGCGGCCAATCCTCTGGAGGCATCAAAGCGGGCCAGAAGAAGCGGGAACATCATAAGTGCCTGCGCAAAGATGATAGGCATTACACCGGCAGCATTTACCTTAAGAGGAATGTACTGACGGACGCCGCCATACTGCTTGTTTCCGATAACTCTCTTGGCATATTGTACAGGAACTTTCCTCTGTGCCTGCACAAGTGCGATGGTAGCTACGAAAACCAGGAAGAGTATGATGAGTTCCACGATGAGCATAAGGACTCCGCCGGCAGCACCGCTCCATTTCTGGGCAGCTTCTGCGAACAGTGCGAAAGGCAGACGGGCGATGATACCAATCATAATGATCAGAGATATACCATTGCCGACTCCCCTGTCAGTTATACGCTCACCAAGCCACATTATAAACATAGTCCCCGCCATAAGAACTATGGTCGCGAAGATATTGTAACCGAATCCTGATACCAAAAATGCTGAAGCAGGAAGCTGCGCATGAAGATTGGTGATATACGCAGGACCCTGGAGCAGAAGTATCACGATGGTCAGATATCTGGTCCACTGGTTCATTTTTCTACGTCCGCTCTCGCCTTCGCGCTGCATCTTCTGGAAATATGGAACCATAACTCCGAGAAGCTGGATGACGATGGATGCGGAGATATAAGGCATAACGCCCAAAGCGAAGATTGATGCATTTCCGAATGCCCCGCCGGAAAACATATCCAACAGTCCGAGAAGACCGTCGGCAGCCTGACTTTTAAGATTGGCGAGAGCAGTAGGATCGATTCCGGGCACTACGACGTAGCTTCCAAGACGATAAACCAATACAAGAAGAAAAGTATAGGTGATTCTCTTGCGAAGGTCCTCTATCTTGAAGATATTTTGTATAGTATCGATTAAACGTCTCATAGTGAAGGGAATTAGAGAATTATCAATTTACCTCCTGCGGCTTCAATCTTAAGCTGTGCTGATTTTGAGAAAGCGTTTGCCGATACTTCCAGAGCTGCCGTCAGTTCACCGTTTCCGAGAATCTTTACGAGGTCATTCTTGGAAGTGAAACCTGCTTCGATAAGAGTATCGGGAGTGATTACCGTCACATTGAATCTTTCACTGACAGTCTGAAGAGTAGATACGTTGACGGCCTTGTACTCGACTCTGGTGGGGTTTTTGAAGCCGAATTTCGGCATACGCCTCTGAATAGGCATCTGACCGCCTTCAAAACCGATTTTATGGCGGTAACCTGAACGTGACTTTGCACCGTTCATACCACGTGTTGACTGTCCGCCGTGACCAGAACCTTCACCTCTACCGACGCGTTTCTGTCTTCCGCGGGAACCTTCTGCAGGTGTCAAATTATTAAGTTTCATTTCGTACTCTCCTTATTAGTTTAATTCTTCAACTTTAACCAGATGGAGAACTTTTTCAAGCATTCCCTTGGTATCGGGAGTGAGTTCAAGTTCTACGCTCTGATGCATACGACGGATACCGAGGGAACGAAGATTATCCTTCTGTCTCTGGGTAGAACCGTTTACGCTCTTAATCTGAGTGATTCTTACTTTTGCCATATCTGTTCCTCCTTAACCTTTAAATACTCTTTCCATCGGAATTCCGCGAACACCGGCGACAGTGTAAGCATCCCTCATCTGACTAAGGGCAGCGATAGTGGCCTTTACCAGGTTATGAGGATTTGAAGAACCCTTTGATTTGGCGAGGATATCCGAAATACCTACTGATTCAAACACTGCACGCATAGCACCACCGGCCTTCAC